>CAMFDH010000198.1 GCA_945949035.1 uncultured Actinomyces sp. | reverse complement strand
GCGCTAAGAAGGTCATCATCTCGGCACCTGGCAAGAACGTCGACGGTACCTTCGTCATGGGTGTGAATGAGAAGGATTACAACCCGGAGACCGACAACATCATCTCCAACGCATCCTGCACCACCAACTGCCTGGCTCCGCTGGCCAAGGTCCTGAACGATGCCTTCGGCATCGAGCGTGGCCTCATGACCACCATCCACGCATACACGGGCGACCAGCGCCTGCTCGACGCACCTCACTCAGACCTGCGTCGTGCACGTGCAGCTGCCCTGAACATCGTTCCCACCTCGACCGGTGCAGCCAAGGCTGTCGCCCTGGTTCTTCCTGAACTGGCCGGCAAGATGGATGGCTACGCACTTCGCGTTCCGGTTCCCACCGGTTCGGTAACCGACCTCAGCTTCATCGCTTCGAAGCCGGTCTCGGTTGAGGAAGTCAACGCTGCTGTCAAGGCTGCCGCAGAGACCGAGGAGCTCAAGGGCATCCTCGTTTACTCGGAAGAGCCGCTGGTTTCCAAGGACATCGAAGGCGATCCCGCCTCCTCGATCTTCGACTCGGGCCTCACCAAGGTCATCGACAACGAGGTCAAGGTTGTTTCCTGGTACGACAACGAGTGGGGTTACTCGAACCGCCTCGTCGACCTGACCGCTCTGGTTGGTAAGAGCCTCTAAGGTTTCGGGCCTAAACATGTGAGTGCCCGCGCATGCGCAAGGCGTGCGCGGGCACTCCGTGTCTCATCACAAAACTTCTCAATTGACACTCAATAGGAGGCACTCAGTGCTGAGGACCATTGATTCCCTGGGTGACCTGGATGGCAAGACCGTCCTGGTTCGCTCTGACTTTAACGTTCCACTAAAAGACGGCGTCATCACGGACGATGGTCGTATCCGCGCCGCACTTCCCACCATTAGGCGACTGCTTGACGCAGGAGCAGCCGTCCTCGTGTCTGCTCACCTCGGTCGTCCCGGTGGCAAGGTTAACCCGGACTTCTCACTCGCACCGGTTGCTGCGCGACTTTCCGAGCTGCTTGGCCAGCCCGTCGTGCTTGCCGAGGACGTGACCGGCGAATCCGCAAAGGCCGTCGCAGCTGAGCTCAAGCCCGGCCAGGTCGCCCTACTCGAGAACGTGCGTTTTGATGCACGTGAGACCTCGAAGGTGGATGCCGAACGCCAAGAGCTCGCCGCAGAGTATGCAGCACTGGCTGACGCCTACGTCTCAGATGGCTTCGGTGTTGTTCACCGCAAGCAGGCATCTGTCTACGACATTGCCGAGCTGCTGCCATCTGCCGCCGGCGAACTGGTTTTCAAAGAGATTGATTCGCTTTCGAAGGCCACCGACAACCCGGCCCGTCCCTACGTCGTTATCCTCGGCGGTTCGAAGGTCTCGGATAAACTTGGCGTGATCGCCAACCTCCTCACCAAGGCAGACGCCCTGCTTATCGGTGGCGGCATGGCCTACACCTTCCTCAAGGCCCAGGGCTACGAGGTTGGAAAGTCACTCCTCGAAGAGGAGCAGGTAGAGACCGTCAAGGGGTACATGGAGACCGCGAAGAAGAACGGTGTCGAACTGGTTCTTCCCATCGATACGGTTGTGGCCCCCGAGTTTGCGGCAGATTCTCCCGCCACTGTCGTTCCGTGCTCGGAAATCCCCGAGGACCAGATGGGCTTGGACATTGGCCCGGCCACCGGTGAACTCTTTACCGAGTACATCATGAACGCCAAGACCATCGCGTGGAACGGTCCGATGGGTGTCTTTGAATTTGAGGCATTCGCGAACGGCACCAAGGCTGTTGCGGCTGCGCTTGAAGCAACCGAAGCCTTTACCGTGGTCGGAGGCGGCGACTCTGCCGCGGCCGTCCGCATTCTCGGCTTTGACGAAAACAAGTTCTCGCATATCTCCACCGGTGGTGGCGCTTCGCTTGAACTACTAGAGGGGAAGACCCTCCCCGGTATTGCAATCCTGGAGGATTAAGAAAATGGCACGTATCCCACTGATCGCGGGCAACTGGAAAATGAACATGGATCATGTTCAGGCCGTCGCCCTCGTTGAGAAGCTGGCAACCGAACTGGACGATCGTCGTTTTGACTACGCCCAGACCGATGTCGTCGTGATCCCGCCCTACACGGATCTTCGTTCGGTTCAGACGGTTATCGACGCCGACAACCTGGACATCAAGATCGGTGCTCAGGACGTTTCCGTCTACGAGTCCGGCGCTTACACCGGTGAGATCTCGGCTCTGATGCTCAAGAAGCTCGGTGTCTCCTACGTTGTTGTCGGACACTCGGAGCGCCGCGAGTACCACGGTGAGACTGATGACCTGGTCGGTCAGAAGTCAAAGGCCGTTCTGGCACAGGGCATGATCCCGATCATCTGCTGCGGCGAGGTCCTGGAGATCCGCAAGTCGGGCCAGCACGTTGACCACGTTGTCAACCAGATCGAAGGCGCACTTGCCGGCTACACCGCAGAGGATGTCGCGAAGGTCGTCATCGCCTACGAGCCCGTTTGGGCCATTGGCACCGGTGAGGTAGCAACTCCGGCAGACGCCGAAGAGGTCTGTGCAGCGATTCGCAACCTGATCAAGGCCCTCTACAACGAGGAAACTGCCGACGCTGTTCGCATCCTTTACGGTGGATCTGTGAAGTCGTCCTCGATCAAGGAACTGATGAGCCAGCCCAACGTTGACGGCGCACTTGTTGGCGGCGCTTCGATGGATGCTGACGAGTTTGCCAAGATTGCAGACTTCCTCAACTAGGTAGAGAATCCCGGAGCTTCGTTTTCGGGTTGCTTCTGATGGGTGGTTGTCCAGGTGTCCAAGACGCCGGATGACCACCCATTAGCAATTTCACGGGTGTGGCCCGATCTGCATCCCTCTACGGTTTCGGCTCAGATCGATTTGCCGGTAGAGTAGTGCGGTAACCGTCGTGCGAGGGTCTGTCATCACACGGCATCTTGTCTTCTAGTTTTTGATCGGTAGGGATCGTGGAAGTAGTCCGGATCACCATGATTGTCCTCATTGTCATCACCAGCTTGCTGCTGATCTTGACGGTGCTCATGCACAAGGGACGCGGCGGCGGTCTCTCAGATATGTTTGGCGGCGGCATCTCTTCGACTGCCGGTTCGTCGGGTGTAGCTGAAAAGAACCTCAACCGAATCACCATCGGTGTTCTCGCGGTCTGGACGGTGGCCATCATCGCCTACGGCCTGCTCGTCAGGTTCTACTTCTAAAGAACTTCTATTTGCAATCAGATCCGCCAGTCCCAACGTTGTGACTGGCGGATCTGACATTTAAGCGTCGGCGCTGAGAAGCAAGCAAGTTACCGACTTCCTCCCGTACAGCAAGAGGGGCTTCCAGGGCAGTCACTGTGCCCCCGGAAGCCCCTCCTCAGCTATTAAGCGAGGTGAACCCTGCCTTACTTGGTTGCGCCCAGCGACTCACGA
>CAMFDH010000197.1 GCA_945949035.1 uncultured Actinomyces sp. | reverse complement strand
CGACGCGGCCTTGGCGGGTGCCTTGGCAGGAGCCTTCTTCACGGGAGTCTTCGCACCGGATTTTGCTGGAGCTTTGGCGGCTGCGGCCTTGGTCTTGGCGGCAGTGGTAGTCTTCGCGGGAGCCTTGGTGGGAGTCTCCTCCCCCGTGGACTTCGCCGTGGTCTTACTGGCGGTCGCCGCCTTGGTAGCCGTCGACTTGCGGGTCGTGGGCTTCTTGGTGGCTGCTGGCTTTACTTCGGTCGTATTGGACACGCAGGAGCCTTTCTGAGAGTGTACGGATGGGATCGCCCCTCAACTGGAGGCCGAAGACTCCTACAATTATACTGGCTAGGTGGGCTTAAGGCGCACCCAGGTTTGCAGACAGCGTAGTTTTGACAGCCCTAATAGAGTGTCAATCATGTCTGTCACCACCGATTCCCAAATCAGCGCAGTCCTCGAGCAACTACGTTCTGACATCGATGAACGCGTAAGAGCAAGCACGGATGCGTTCTTCCGCGAGGTTGTCATCTCTGCAGCTGACTCCGCCTATCAGCCCGCTATCTTGGCAATCAGCGGGGGAAAGCGTTTCCGAGCAGTCTGTGCGCTCATAGGTGCAGCTGCTGCGATGTCGATCTCGCATAAGGACGGCGCAGATTCAACGGACCTTCTCGAACTGGTCGGTTCCGACCCTCGTGTCCAAGCGCTAACAACTGCACTCGAGCTCTACCAGGCCTCCGCCCTCGTCCATGACGACTTGCTCGACGACGCCGATACACGCCGAGGTCAGAAGACACCACACGTCTACTTTGCAGAACTCCACACTCGGGAGAACCTGTGGGGAAGCCCCACGAACTTTGGTCGAGATGGTGCGGTGCTCACAGGTGATCTGCTCCTCTCGGCGGCATTTCATGCCCTGACTGGTGCGCTGCCGTACGGCTCACCAAGCCAGGGACTTGAACTATCACGCAGGTTTTCCCTCATGACCGGAGAGGTTGCTCTTGGTCAATGGGCTGACACCGGCATCTCCTATCGTCCGCTAGCTGTGAATGAGGACGGCTCACAGATCCTCAACACGGAGGAACTAATGGAGGTCGTGCGGCAGAAGTCAGCTCGCTACTCGATCATGCACCCCACCGTCCTAGGGGCGGTAGCTGTCGGAGCTAGCGGGAGTGTCCTCGACACCCTAGCGAGGACACTGGAGCCCGCCGGAGTGGCATTCCAGCTTCGCGATGATGCACTGGGTGCTTTCTCTGAAGAGTCCGCAATTGGAAAGCCAACGGCCACCGACATTGTCGAGGGAAAGCGCACTTTACTACTGGCCCTCACGCTGCAGAATGCCCCGCTGAATGTGGCTCAACGTCTCATCGAGCTCTACGGACAAAGCGAGCTATCCCTGGCAGAAATAGAGGAGGTACGCAGCGCACTGAGGAACTTCGGAAATGAAGCACACGAGCAGCTGATCAACCACCTAACAGCTCAGGCCCTCGGGGTCCTTGAAGCAGCAGATCTTCCCGACGCCGCCAAGGAGTTGATTCGGTATCTGATTCGGACGGTGACTGTACGTTCGTCCTAACCTATGCCGCGCTTCCCTACCAGGACTCAGTGGCCGCCACTCGATTAACCTGTTTGTGGGACCCTTCGCGAAGTTTGTCGATAGGACGGGCTTGCAGCCAGGGGTTTTCACGCCAGAGCCAATCCACAAGCTCCTCATTTGTGTAGCCACCGTCCTCGAGAAGCAGGACGGTCCCCCTCAGGGTCGGTAGTGGTTCATCTGTGACACGAATCAGTCGCGGCTCAGTGCTGTCCTTCTGACGCAGTTCCGCAACATACTGACCCTCCGGTGGCAATGCCTGCAGTGTCTCTTCTAGGACGCGTCGCTCTCCACCACTCTTCAGTGCGAGAATGTGTCGTTCTCTCACGAGTTGCTTGATCCGACTCTTCTCAACCCCGATTCGATCGGCAGCTTCCGTTACCGAGATATGTGGGATTCTCTTTAGCATTTCTTCAGAAGTTTCAGCCATGGGACCAGAGTAGTACACGTGCGCCAGGTACGGATACTTCGCCCGTTCACGTAGAATCCCAACTGTGAAGAGGATCGTGAATGACTAATCAGCAAGCCACTGGCCCCCAGGGCACCTCGCCGCTCACCGATCCGCTTATCAACATGATGATCGACGAGCGCTATCGTGTTATCTCACGACTGGCCCGCGGCGGTATGGCAACGGTTTATGTGGCGCGTGATGAGAGGCTCGACCGGCTCGTTGCCCTCAAGGTCATGCACCCTCACCTTGCAGAGTCCGAACAGTTCACAGCCCGTTTCCGGCGTGAAGCCAGGTCGGCGGCCAAAATCTCTCACCCCCGCATTGTTCCGATCTACGATCAGGGGGTCGTAGAGGGACAGGGTTACCTCGTAATGGAGCTCATTGAGGGTGGTGACCTTCGCTCCTATATCAGGCAGAGCGGTCCACTCACTCTTGGAAGTGCCCTTGATCTGACCGAGCAGATTCTCGAAGGCCTCTCAGCAGCTCACCGAGCCGGGGTTATCCACCGCGATCTCAAACCTGAAAACGTGCTTATCGATACCGATGAGACTGTACGGATCGTCGACTTTGGACTTGCCCGTGCCGCATCCGAAGTTAGCCTCTCAACCACCGGTTCGATCATGGGTACCGTCGCCTACCTAGCTCCGGAAGTAGCACTTAATGGTGGGTCAGACTCGAGGACCGACATATTCGCCCTCGGTGTCATGCTCTACGAAATGCTCACCGGCAACCTACCTGGTGAGCATGACAATCCCGTCCAGGTTGCCCTCTCACGAGTCTCAGAGGATATACCACTCCCCTCAAGCATCACGGACTGGCTACCCGTAGAGGTCGATGAACTGGTCTCGGCATTCTGCTCTCGCAACCCAGTCGAACGACCCGCGAGTTCAGGTGATGCGATTATGATGCTGCGTCACACTCGTGAAGCAATTCCCGGACAGATACTTCGCCGTGAACTGCCGCGGGTCGGAGGTTCTACAGACGCCGGCAGTGAGGTCGAAATGACCGTGCCGATCAGCAGACAGGGCAGGACCTCAGTTCTTCCAGTTCAGGAGCTCGTGGTGCACACCTCGGGTGCGATATCCGCCCCTGACTCACCACACATGACACAGAAGTCTCGCGTCTGGCTCATCATTACAACAATCATTTTGCTGGTTGCTGCACTTGGTCTTGGCACGTGGTGGTGGTGGCAGCAGTATGGACCCGGAGCCTACCTCCAGGTTCCTGGTGTAGCGGGTATGACCGTGGCCGATGCTGAGGCGATGTTATCCGACGCCAAGTTGGCATCAATCATCAGTTACGACAACTCTGACATAGTTGATGAGGGACTCGTCATTGAGACGAATCCTACGGCGGGGCAGTCCGTGCATAAGAGCGAGGACGTTCTTATCGTCGTCTCTAAGGGTGTCCTGATGCCTGAGGTCCCCGCT
>CAMFDH010000196.1 GCA_945949035.1 uncultured Actinomyces sp. | reverse complement strand
CCGAGGTAAAACCTTGTACCACTTATCCTACCAAACGCTTGCCGACGGTTATCGCGCAACTCTAGCGACTCCATATAAGCCTTGTGGTCACTGTCGATCTTCGGCATGGTGGTACCTGTCGGCCACTTCACATCCGCCTTTTCCGGTAGCGGTGTGCCGGTGATCTTCTGAGTATCCGACAGCCTGGGGTCGGGCACCGCCCAGTGCAACGCAAAGTCAGTGAACGCCGAGCGTAACGGCTCAGCACCAGTCCAACTCAGCGACAGGCTAAACCCCGCACTTATTGAGGCTTTCCAGTTCAGCGCCGCATAAGCCTTATCCACTGTGTCGATCGAGGGGTTATCAATAGTAGTGGGGTCAGTTGATAACTCCCCTCCCGTGGCGACGGTTATAGTCTCTACGTCGATCATGACACCGTTGCCAACCACATATAGTGAGGGGTAATCAACCTGCCCGTCAGACTCAGCAATACGGAAAGGTCCAAAGGCATCCTTGGGGTCATTCATACCCGTTAGTTTCACTATCAAAGTACGGCTATTAGCGCCAATCTCAACACTAAGTCCCCCGCCCTCTGCTTTCCATTGCGCGGGGGTGATCGGCTTGTTATCCTTACCTACTACTGTGTAACATCCGCTAGGAATGTCGCTGATGGTGGGCTTAGCCTTCGGCAGTGACAGAATGTGTACCGGCTGAACCACCGACTCTAACTCAGCCGACAGTTCGATCTCTGTCTCGACTGTCTCACCCGCCTCAACCGACAGAACCTCAGGAATAAGGTTCTTCACCAGCGCCTCCGGGTTTTCCGGCCAGCGACCCTCCGGTACCGGGTACACAATCTGGTTGCCATCGGTCTTAGCGCGGTGATAGACATTGCACTCGACAGCATTGGAGGACTCAGAGTCGTTCAACTGGATGGTCCAGTCGTTCGCCACATCTTGCACCCACATCTTGTGCAGATCGGCGGGGTAAATAATGAGGGTGTCGTAGACGTAGTTCAAGTCCAGTGAGTTAGCCGAGAGCCACTGTTTCATAGCGCCCCACACGTTATCGTCAGAGGCAGGCACATTGAAGAGCACGCCATCTAGTGACTCATGCTGGCGAATCTTGAGTGTGTTCGGCTCAATGCCGACCGAAGCGAAGTAGTGTTCGACACCCGCTATCGCCTCGACCTGCCACATGTACTCAACGACACGTTCCACATTCAGGTTGCGCTGAACGCTTGCCGCGTCCATCGACCATCCCGAACCCATGCTCTGCGAGGCCGAGACAATCTCAACCGCCGTGCGCCCGTAGTCGTCAGCAATCACCAAGACCGGCTTGCCTCGCTTACCCAGCACGCGACCATTACCGACACCCGACACCGAGAGTTGCGAGATACCCCCGCCCGTATCGCTACGGTCCTTAGAGATCCCATCCTCCACGAACTGCCATGCGGCAACCGTGTCGTTAGGAAGCCCAGCAAACTTTACTGCCACGCCCATACCTCCTGTAGTTCCACCGAAGCAGAGTATTCCCCGTACACGGCGTTGATACCCGACACTTGGTAAGAGCCAGGAACCACCATCATGTTGCCGCCACCACGCGGCGGGGCGTAGGTAGTCACATCGGTGGGCGGTGTGCCGGTCTTATGCACAACGGCGCGGACCCAGTTCAGCGTGCCGACACCGTTGCCGAACTCGATCTCGATAACACCGACCCCCGCCGGAGGGGTTAGAGCCGCGCCAGAAGTGATCTTGGTGAACGTGGTCGAACCCTCCCAGCGGTAACGCACCAAGTCGGAGCCGTTACGCACGATGGTGATTGAGTACCCAGCGGGCACCGCCACTGACTCAACGTAGGGTTCACCCGTGGCCTTGATAACCTGCAGCCCCTTGTAAGGCTCCTGCCCCAAGTCAGCGACACGCGCCTGCTCTACCCCATTGATGTCCCAAGCCAACTTGCTGAACGACTCAGCCAGCAGGTAAGGGTGCCCGCCGAGTTTGCTTAGCACATTGCTCTTCGCAAAGGGGTCGAGGTAAAGCACCCGGTCCTCGCCAGCCTCGCTGAACAAGGCGTCGATCGCCTCAAAGTCGGCGCGCTTCAGGTAGCTCCAACTCAGACTATAGAGCCGCGAACTAAGGCGGCTCGCTACACCACTCATGCCGCCATTGACGAGCTGGGTCATAGCGCCCCAGTTAGAGGACGCCATACCCAGCCCCGAGTCGGGCGCTTTGATCCACGCCGATCGCTTACCGACCGACACAAACACTTTCGTGGACTGCATTTAGTAAACTCCCCTGTTCCCCGCGCCAACATTGGCGGCGTTAGCAGTGCGACCAACAACCTGTCGATCCACTACCAGCATAGTTGATACCGCCCGAGCCATCGCCACCAAGTCATTACGCGACAGGTGAGCGATCACCGTGCTCGACTGAGTGCTGGCCGCCATCATCGGCATGGAACGGCTGTTGATCGCTTCCATGATTCCTTCGCCGTAGTAGTCTACGGCGGGCTGGCTGATAACCCACTCACCGGAACGAAGCGCGTACAGCCCGTTGTTCGAGCGAGCCAATACGTTGTCAGCGTTCGGGTTAGCAGGCGGTGTGCCTGGAACCTTGCCGCCGCCAGCAAACCCAATCGGGCCACCCTCGTTACGGAGTGAGCCAACCATCGAACCCGACGTGGAGTAGAGGTTTCCAGCGACGAAGTTCAACCTGATCTGGCGGCGCTTGGCAGCGTTCTCAACATCATCAATCGGGCCGCCGGGATTAGAGGCATAAGTTCCAATGCCGACGTTCTTGCCATGCAGCGAGTTGATACCGCGCTGAACACCAGCCGTTGTGCCGTTGTCAGTGGTCTTGACAGCCACAGTGCGAGGCACGGTGCCGATCGTGGCACGCAGAGAGTCAAACCCGCCAGCCAACTTGACAACCTCGGTGCGGTTGAACCCAAGCTGAGTAGCCTGCTGAATGAACTCGGCCTTCAACCTCGCCGTGTACGCCTGAACCTGCTGAGTCGAAGCACCAGACTTAGCGTAGTCCTCAATGAGGCCCACCATCTGAGTCTGCAAGTCACGCAAGGCCGCACGGTTATTGATCGCCGCTTCCGAGTAACCGGTCAGAGCGAACTGGCCATCACGAAGCGTCTTGGCTTCCTTCTCGTTGGTCGCGATCAGCGCTTTCTTCTCGGCAATGTCAGCCGCCGCCGTATTCATATCGGTCTTGGTCGAAGCCATGCGCTCGGTGTCGCCGTACTTAGTGGCAATGTCGTTGAAGAACGAGGCGTCACGAAGTTTCTGCTCGTCCTCCAACATTTCCGTGCGGAGCTTGCGATTAGCGTCGGCCAGATCATTGATCTTATCCGTCGTCTTAGCGACACCATCCCGCAACGAGTTCAGCGACTTGTGGTAAGAGTCTTGTGCTACCGACGAAGCCCAGAACTGATCCAACGAGTCCTTCATCGCGGTCGAGAG
>CAMFDH010000195.1 GCA_945949035.1 uncultured Actinomyces sp. | reverse complement strand
TCGCGGCCACGGGAGCTAACCGCGTCAATTGGATGCTAGTAAAGAAGTCCTAGCAATGCAGTATAATTCACCGCTACCTTACGTGACCCACCCCCCAATGTCAAAACTTGTAGACTTGGTGGGGCGGGTGCTCACCTACGCGGCCCTCGCAATGATGGGTGTCGCGGGTGTCATCCCTGGAACTTCTATGAACACCGAACTGACACCTGGTGCTGTCTTCTACGGTCTGCTCGCAACTCTGGCGATTGCCTCCACCGTCGCCTTAGTAGGGGCGGTTCGTAACTCTTACTTTACAGAGGCGTATGCGATTGGGTTCGTGTTCCTCGGCTTTACACCGATACTTATTAGGGCACTTAGTAACAATCCGTTCGACCTGGACTCCGCTGTCAGCGTCCTACTAGCAGTAACTATCCTCATTCGCTGGAATATTCTCAGCAATGCTATTTATCAGGCTCGCAAACTAAAGGTGTTCGACGATGACAGAGGCTCTAGGATCGCTTGATCCAATCGCATTAGTGACTGTGATCGCGGCGTTCCTCGGAGCAGTAGCAAGCCTTTGGTCTGTTCGGGTTAGCCACCGCAAGGGGCTGAAAGATTCTGATATTGCCGACGCGCAGATCAGTCTTGAACAGCTAACGTTAGCGCACAGTGTGAAAGACACGTTGCTTACGCAGGTTCTCGCTGAGAACAATCGTCTTTTGGAAGAGAACGACAGGCTGCGTAAGCAACGTGATGAACTAGAGGCTGCTAGTAACGAGGCCAACCAATCTCAGTAAACTCGGTGTCCTTCTCTTTCTCAACAAGATAGAATACCAACAACCTAAAGGCGTCACGAACATCGTTGGCGTCTTTTTGTTGTACTTGTTTCGGTGCCACATACCAGCCGTAGCGCTTCAGCGTCTCGTTACTCACAAGGGACTTGTGCTGGGCCGGTGTGACGTACACGAGGCGTGCTGGTGTCGGGTTCACATAGGTGTTCCAGTACTGGATGATGGCGTTCATCTCTACTGGCGACAAGTCCGCGAGGAACTTGTTGCTCGGGCGTAGATCGAACTGCTCTAGCACGATCACATCTGCCCCCGGTAGCACTTGCTCGATCAGGAACCTAGCTGTCGCTGCGAGAGTATCTTCTCTCGGCTGTCCGAACCATTCGACATAGGGCACACCGCCCTCGTACTCTGAGACGGTAAAGCCCGTCGATACCCCTGGGTCTATGGTTACTATTTTCATCGTCCACTCCTAATGATCTCTAGTCTTTCGTTGGGGGTCTTGCCACCCCTGATGTAATACAGCTTTGTCTTAGGGTCTTCTCTTAGTAGTGCGGCTTCTACGCTCAGCGCGTCTCGTAAGCAGGCGGTTCTGACGGGACAGGTACGACAGAAAGCGTCGATGATAACCCTCGGGTCACCCTCTTTCGTGTCGAACAGATCGGTGTCGTATCCCTTACAGGCGGCGTCTTCCCACCAACGATCAGTGGTCAAGTGAGTCTCCAATCTCTGCCTCAGCAACAAAGGGAACCCTAAAGAACCCAGCGGTGTAGGCCGCTGCTTGCATTTCTCTCTCCATCATTTCTCCTATCTTCTCAGCGTCCTCTTCTCGACAGAGGACAGCAATATTGTCATGCACTAGGGCGACGATGTGCGCCCCTGGGAACCGATCGAGACGGTTGTGTATCTCTACTGCGGCTCGCAGTGTGATCTCGTTAGCGGTGGACTGTGGCACGGAAGCAAGGGCCTCGTTCTCGGCACTGTTGCGGTTATAGCCCGACACCACCTCGCGGATGAACTGCATACCGTAGGGTGTCGTGAGTCGCCAGCGTAGTTCTGGCTTACCTACTGCTTCGCGGATCTCTTTCTGCCACCGTGCCAGCCCTGGGTAGGCGCGGTAGTAGGAATCCATCACGTCTTGCGCTTCACCGACAGGGATGTTGAGGGCGGAGGCGATGGCGGGAACGGAACGACCATAGTTGCTGTTGCCAGTGACCATGAGTTGTTCGTTCTGTTCCATCGTCCATGTGCCATCCTCGGTTACAAGGCAGAATACCGGCTCAGGGAAGTCGAGGCGTTCCTTAGTGAGAACTGCTCGGCGTGTGGTGCGTGCCTTACGACGATGAACCCGTGAACCCGCCTCGTAGTCTTTCCAGATGAACTGCGTACCTTGCACAAAGCCCAGGGCTTGCACTGCTTCACGGGCCTTGGCTCTGATCGACACCGTGGGCCTGTCGATCTGCTCGACCAGCCATGCTTGCACCTCACCGGGTAGGGCCAGCACTTCCTTAGCACTCACTTCACCGCGCAGTAGCAGGGCTAGTAGCACTCGACCGTCTTTACCAGGGTGCGGCTGGTAGGTCTGCTCGGGCGTGGGGCACATCATTAGCATGTGATGGTCGGTGAACGTGGCGATTGGGTCGATGGTGACTTTCTTGTTGCCCTCTACGTCACGGTAGCGGCTCACCCTGGGCCAGCGGTGGTTCGGGGTAACAAGGAAGTCGTAGGTGAGTCCGTGATAGCGGTCGATGGGGGCCGACTCGTACACCACGATGTCTTTGATGGGGGTCCACCGCCCCTCATGGGACCAAGTAAGATCCCCCTCTTCGAGTTCGTTCACTTCAACGACACCGCGCTGAGTGAGGATACCCGTGTCGAACGGGACACACCCGTACACGGTGCCCTTGATAAGGGCGCGCTTGTTCTCAGCGTCAGCGGGGCTAGAGGTGGCGAACGACTCGTAGTCTTCGATCGTGGGGAACTCTTCGGGGTAGATTTTCGTCATGAGGTTGTCAAAGAAATCAGGTGCCCCCGGCATGAACGCCGCGATCAGGTTCTCGTCACCGGATAGTTCAGCCACGGTGCGTAGTTCTGCCTGTGAGAAGTCAGTCTGTACGATCACTGTGCCCTCGTCTACGGCACGGAACGCTGAGCGCACGCCGCCTTTGCCGCGAGGGATAGTCTGGATAGCGGGTGTCGTAGCAGAGAGACGGCCTGTGACAGCGCCGTGTGGCTTGTACCCTGGGTGTACCTTGCCGTCGTCGCCGACGAGGCGCACCACATTGTCAATGTAGGAGCCGATCACCTTGCTGGCCCCTCGGTAGTCGAGGATGGCGGTGACCAACTCAGCGATCTCTGGGTGCTTCTTGACGGCCTGTTCGAGAACGTCTGCCCCTGTCGAGGGCAGGCTAACACCGAGCGCTTCGGCGGCGGCTAGTACCTGCTTAGGTGAGCCGGGGTTGAACTTAGGGTTGCCGGTGATCTCTTGGCAGCGGGCCAGCGCCTTTTCCTTGGCTTCCATGAACGACACCCGCAAGTCAGCCATCTTGTCGAGATCGACAGGGATACCGTTGCTCTGGATCTCTTGTAGCATACGGCTGTAGACCATGCGCTGTAGGTAGATGGAGCGGGCGCGGGGGTTCTGCTCTAGGGTCTCGTAGAACAGCATGAACAACTGGTAGGTGTAGTA
>CAMFDH010000194.1 GCA_945949035.1 uncultured Actinomyces sp. | reverse complement strand
ACGCCAAAAAACCCACCCAAAAACCCAAAAACCAAAAAAGTGACAAGACTCAGGCGCAGTCATCTTCACAGTTGCAAGGCATTGCGTTTTCCCCGCAACAGTGACAGCCGTGGTTACAACAAGCACAGTCACCCTCTTTAGTCGCGGAGCAGGTCTCGCACCTGCACTTTTCACAGTCGCAGGTACTCTCCGGTGAAGTCTCTCCGAGGATATCTGCTTCGGTATCGGCCATGATCGCCTCCTATTTGGAGCGGTTGCAGATGCAACGCAACTCCGGTTGACCTAGAGAAAAGTCTACGCTTCACCGCTCGAGTCCGGTAGGAGATGTACTGCCCCAAAACCAATAGCGATATATCGTTGACAAGAAGACGGAGTGTATGTAACGATATATCGGTAACGTGTTCGACAGAGTGTCGTCACGTCAAAAGAATAAGGAGGTCTCATCGTGAGACTGCGAGACAATGAATATGCAATGGCCCCGTATCCCCATGATGGGTTCGGAGGCCACGGTGGTCACCATGGTGGACCGCAGGGACGCGGAGGTTGTGAAGAGCGTGGCCACCACGATGGTCACGTAGGCCGTGGCCGCCGCGGAGGAGGACCCCGGGGCAACGGTCCCGGTGGACCTGGAGGCCCACGGCGTGGAGGCCGAGCGCGGCGCGGAGACGTGCGGCTGGCACTGCTTTCACTGCTGGCGGAAGAAAGCGGAAGTGGCTACGCCCTCATCAAAAGGATCGAAGAGAAGACCGGTGGGGTGTGGCGAACGAGTCCCGGGTCGGTGTACCCAACTCTTTCCCAACTGGTAGATGAGGGGTTCGTTGTTGCTCTGCCTACGGGGGGAGGGCGAAACGACTTCGAAGTCACCGATGCGGGACGGGAGTTCGTCGAAGAAAACACGGAAAAGATCGCTTCCATCTGGGCCGGAGACTCCGATGATTTCGAGGGTGCCAAGGCGCTGCGCCATGCGGCCCACACTCTGTTGGGCAAGGTTCGTGAGTTGGGCGTAGAAGGTACCCCGGAACAGATTGCTGAGGCAACCAAGCGCCTCAACGCGTTGGCAACCGAGATAGGCAAACTTTAAAGACTAGCTGAATTGTCAACGGGATGGAAGAGTATTGAATACTCTCGGCAGCAAGGCAGGCAGGTAGTATCGGACGGCAGTAGTGCTCCTCTAGGCTGAAGGCTTGGAAGAGAGGTCCAACAGATGACAATAACTGCCTCGCTGCCGGACTCCGGTGGCATGGGTGTCCGCTCCGACGGGGATGACATCAGGTACTACTCACTTACGACTAACCAGGTGCTGGTTGAGCTCGACTCCACCCAAGGTGGCCTCACTCAATCGACAGCAGAAGCGCGGTTGCAACGGTACGGACCGAACGCCCTCGAAACCAAGAAGCGTAAGCCTGCGATCCTGCGGTTCTTAGCCCATTTCGATGACATTCTCATCTACATCCTGCTTGGGTCAGCTGGATTGAAGGCAATAATCGGCGATTGGGTTGACTTCACCGTCATCCTGGTGGCTGCAGTCGCGATTGCGCTAACTGGATTCATCCAGGAGGGGCAGGCTGAGAATGCCCTCGAAGGCATCAAGAAGATGTTGTCTCTTGAGGCCGAAGTGCTTCGGGATGGTGCCTGGGAGAATGTCCCGGCAGAGGATCTCGTTCCCGGGGACATTATTCGTCTTGCTGCCGGGGGTAGAGCTCCTGCCGATTTGCGGATACTTGAGTCCACCAATTTGCGTGTCGACGAGGCCGCCCTGACGGGGGAGTCTGAACCCAGCGAAAAGGACAGTCGCCCGGTGGGCTCGGATGCGGGCGTGGGGGATCGTTCCTCAATGATCTTCTCTTCAACCATCGTCTCAAGTGGCAATGTTGTCGGGGTGGTTACCGCCACCGGGATGAACACTGAGATTGGTCGCATCACCAAAATGGTGGACGACGTCGAGGAGATGGACACTCCTCTGTCACGCAAGCTGGACAAGCTGGCGAAGTACATCGCGATCGGTATCGGCATTGTTGCCGTCGTCATGGTTCTCATTGGCCGGATCGTCCACCACATGGACATTGATGAGCTGATTTCTGCTGCCATAGGCTTCGCGGTTGCTGCTGTACCTGAAGGTTTGCCCGCGCTGGTGACGATTACCATGGCGCTAGGTGTCAAGCAGATGGCCTCCCGCAATGCAATCACCCGCAAGATGGCGTCGGTGGAGACGCTGGGAGCTGTCACCACAATCTGTTCGGACAAGACCGGCACGCTGACGCAAAATGAGATGACTGTTCGTGAGGGAACAACTCGTGACCAGGCGTTTCAGGTTAGTGGAGAGGGGTATTCTCCCGACGGTCAAATTATGTTCGACGGCAAAGAGATCGACGTATCGAGGACTCCGGGACTCACCGCGCTAATAGAAGCGGGAACCCTTGCCAGCAATGCTGAGATCACCAAGAGCAACGGTGAGTGGACACTGGTGGGGGCGCCAACTGAGGGTGCCTTGACCGTGCTGGCGCAGAAGGCAGGCATCCCCAATCAGACGAAGCGTCTTGCAGAGGTGCCTTTTGACTCCGAACATAAGTTCTCGGCTTCGCTGGATGAAATGCCCAACGGGCGCCTCGTCATCCATGTCTACGGAGCACCGGACAGGATCCTGGCGCGTTCGACGCAGGAGACAGATGACCAGGGCATTACCTATTCGCTGGACGAGGACGCCTGGGAAGCACGCAACGCTGAGCTATCGAGCCATGGTTTGCGCGTCCTCGGCGCAGCCTCCAAAGATGGGCGTGGAATCGATCCTGAGACGTTCAGCATTGACGATTTGAGGGGTCTGACCTTCCTTGGGTTGTTCGGAATCGTTGACCCGCCACGTCCCGAGGCCGTCCAAGCTATTAAAGAGGCGCATGACGCTGGTATCTGCGTCAAGATGATTACGGGTGACCACGCTGGCACTGCGGTCGCGATCGCGCAGGAGCTGGGAATTGCGCCAGATGGTGACGATCCGCAGGCCCTGGCGATTACCGGCAGCGAAATTGAGGCGATGAGCCAGGATGAGCTCCGTCAGCGCGTTCATGACGTGAATGTGTTTGCGCGGACCAGTCCAGAGCACAAGATCCGCATTGTTCGAGCACTCCAGTCTCGTGGAGAGATTGTGGCAATGACCGGCGACGGAGTTAACGACGCGCCCTCGATCACAAGGGCTGACGTTGGTGTCGCTATGGGAATCAAGGGCACCGAAGCAACAAAAGAGGCTGCGGACATCGTCCTTGCGGATGACAACTTCGCGACCATCGAGAAGGCTGTCGAAGAGGGACGGCGAATCTTCGACAATATCCGCAAGTCCCTTGTCTTTCTTCTTCCAACAAACGGCGCGCAGTCCCTCGTGATTTTGGTTGCGGTTGTTTTCGGCATCTCCATGCCACTTCCCCCGGTGCAAGTCTTGTGGATCAACCTTGTTACGGCGATAACGCCGTC
>CAMFDH010000193.1 GCA_945949035.1 uncultured Actinomyces sp. | reverse complement strand
CTCGGTTTGTGCTTCAACCCTGTCGATGCTTCAGGCCGGTGTACCACTGCGCGCACCCGTTGCCGGTATCGCCATGGGTCTGATGACCGGTGTGGTTGACGGTGAAGAGCGTGCGGTCACCCTGACCGATATCCTCGGCGCAGAAGACGGCTTCGGCGACATGGACTTCAAGGTCGCAGGTACCTCAGAGTTCATCACCGCACTGCAGCTTGACACCAAGCTGGACGGAATCGACTCCGACCTGCTGGTTTCGGCACTGGGACAGGCACGTGACGCACGTCTTGCCATCCTGGATGTCATGAACCAGGCAATCGACACCCCTGACGAGATGGCGATGACCGCTCCGCGGATCATCACCGTCAAGGTTCCTGTTGACAAGATCGGTGAGGTCATTGGCCCGAAGGGCAAGATGATCAACCAGATCCAGGAGGACACCGGGGCGGATCTGACCATTGAGGACGACGGCACCGTTTACATCGGCGCCGCATCCGGTGAGGCAGCTGAGGCCGCCCGAACCATGGTCAACCAGATCGCTAACCCGCAGATGCCAGAGGTCGGCGAGCGCTTCGTGGGAACCGTCGTCAAGACGACTTCCTTCGGTGCCTTCATCTCCCTCAGCCCGGGCAAGGACGGCCTCCTGCACATCTCGCAGATCCGCCGCCTCGTCGGTGGTAAGCGAGTGGAGAACGTCGAGGACGTCCTCCAGGTTGGTCAGAAGGTTGAAGTTGAGATCGCTGAGATCGACGATCGCGGCAAGCTTTCGCTGCACGCAGTTGTCGAGGACGAGGGAGGCGAGGCAGCTGAAGCCCCCGCGTCAGATAAGCGTGAAGGCGAAGACAAGGGCGATGACCGTCCTCGTCGTCCCCGCCAGCGCAACCGTCGCCGTCGCAATGATGGTGAAGGCCAGGAGGGCTAGGGTCTGAAATGACCTGCCCTTCGTCTCCCCAAGGGGGACGGGTTCAAGGTAGAGTTTAGGTGGCACCCCGGTGTGAGAGACCCCGAGAAATCGGGCATAGCACCGGGGTGTCACTCTTTTTTTCTACTTGAAAACTGCGTGCGGGCAGTTTCATGACTACGCTGGGAAACTAGTTAGAACTGTGGAAATGGAGCGCCAGCCTTGTCAATGAACCTCAAGATCACCCAGATCGCGCTTGCCCCCCTCCTTGCTGTCACACTCGGACTTACCGGGTTTGCAGGGCAAACCGCTCCGCTCCCTGATTCAGAGCTGATCCCCGAAGAGGGGACCAGCCAGGAGGAACAGTTACCTGACGAAGAAGAGGTAACGGAGGGTGAAGTGGACCCGGCTCCCGAAGGTGGGACCGAGGTGGCCCCGGAAGAAGAGCCTGAGGAAGGGCAGCCTGAGGGCGGACTCGTTGAGGAAGGGGAGGTTGAACTTCTCCCCGAGGAAGGGGAGTCTGAGGTTCTCCCCGAAGAGGGCGAGCCCGAGCCGCCCAGCACGGTGGTTCAAGGTGAGTTCACAAGTGCGATCCCCCTGGCCCGTGGCATCGCTCGGGCGGGCGGTTCAAACCGTTACGACACCGCAGTAAATCTCTCGCAACGCCTTTTCCCCGGGACCTCAACGGCCCCGGCGGTCCTTATCGCCTCGGGGAGCGTGTTCTCTGACGGCCTGACGCTGGGCGCGCTGGCGTCCTACATGGGGGCCCCACTACTTCTGACCATGAAGGACTCGGTTCCAACCTCTGTGGTCAATGAGATCAGCAGGCTTCAGCCCTCCGTGATCTACGTTGCAGGGGGAAGCCTAACTGTCTCAGACTCAGTCATCGAGGTTCTTGAGGGACTGGCGCCTAGCGTTGAGCGTCTCGCTGGTGCCAACCGCTACCAAACGGCCGAGGCCATCGCGGCTAAGTTCCCGGAGGGATCCGGGGCGATGATCGCCACGGGCACCAACTTCCCTGACGCGCTGGTAGCCTCCTCGGCCTCAGCCAAGAACGGTGGGGGAGGACCGGTACTGCTGACAAACGGATCATCCATCAACGCGGAGGTTGAGAGGGCCCTAAGTCGCCTCAATCCCTCGGAGGTAACGATTGTCGGGGGAACCTGGTCTGCTTCAAACCTGAGCAAAATCGAATCTGCCGCGGGCAAGGCACCGGTGCTCCTCACCGGCAGGGATCGTTATGCCACCTCGGCGGCGGTCGCGCAGCACTTCTTGCCCGGGCGGCGGACATCAATCATCTTCGCGACCGGTGAGACGTTCCCGGATGCACTGGCAGCGGTTCCTGCTTCGAAGGCCTACAACGCCCCGATCCTCCTGACTAAGAAGGAGTGCAAGCCAAAGTCGGTGGCTGCAGCTGCCACATCACAAACCTATGTTCTGGTGGCAAGCGGTACCACCTGGATCGCCCAGGGTGCAGTGACCAGGACGTGTCCGGTGCTGCCACCCGTGGTCAGTCAATCGGAAGGCTTCTATCGGTTCGGAATGACCCACCGCAATCAGATCAACGGCTACTACTGCGGACCTGCAACCGGAGAGATGATTCTTAGCCGACTCGGTTACCCGCACTCACCCAGTGGACTCGCCCTCAATCAGCCGAACCTGGCCAGGGACGCCTACCTGATGACGGACTACTACGGGCGTACCGCATGGGTGGCCCAGGCAATGTCCCGAGGACTCAACAACTGGATGGGGAAGGACCTCTACGTCCAGCACGCAGCCCCGAGCTCCACGACCTTCCGTTCTGTGGTCACGAAGAGCTTCACGACCACGGGACGGCCTGTCGTGGTCGATACCCAAGAGTGGTCGGGAGGCGTCCACTACAACGGGCATCCGGCCTACTCAACTTTCAGTCACCTGATGCCGGTTGAGGGTTACAACCCGGCCACGGACACACTGATCGCCCTGGACCCGGCCTCGCACTTCTACGCCGCTTCCCAGCCTAGTTTCAAGTACAACCTGGGCGCTTTCACCGGGTTCCTGCAGTCGTTCGGAATCTACTACTGATGGTGTCCCGCGCACACGTAGCGATCATGGCGGTGCTGATGCTGGCGGGACTCACCACCGCCTGTACCTCGTCACAACCGGCGGATGCGGGTCAGTCATCAGCCGAGACGCAGTCTTCGCAGTCTTCCGCCGTGCCCGAGTCATCAGCTCGTGAGAGCACTGAACTTGAGTTGGCTGAAATTCCAGGTCTGCCCTTCGGGCTCGCCCTAGCCCCGGGTTCTTACGATCAGGTCGGGATTTCTCTAGTCACGGATGCCGTGGCCCCCGGAGAGTTGCACGAACTTGCAGAGTTGGGTGTGACAGCCACCGGGGAGGGCGGGCTGCCCGGCCCTTCGGTACGGGCGATCCTTGACGGCGAGGCCGCGCTTGGTGCCCAGCTGCGCCCCCAGCTCGGGGTAGAGATCACCGACCTCGCCCAGGTCCCCAGCGTCCTCGGCACAATCGCAACCGACGGAACTTTCACGGAGATCCCGGAACTGACCACAGAGGTCGAGAAGCTGGCGGGAGCCAACC
>CAMFDH010000192.1 GCA_945949035.1 uncultured Actinomyces sp. | reverse complement strand
CGGTTGTCGCGCCGGCGTCATTTCCAGCTGTGACTGCGCCGAGCGCAAACGGGGTACGACCGGATGCTGCAATGCCGACGACCGTGTCGTTCGGGGTGAGGTCGTAGGCGCGGAGGGCCTCATACCCCTCATCGAAGTTGTCCTCGGCACCCTCGATCGCATTGCGAAGGGCGTCGTCACCTCCCGCGATGATGCCGACCACCTGGTCGGGATGCGAGGAAAAGGTCGGCGGGCATTCAGATGCGTCGAGGACACCCAGTCGACCTGAGGTGCCGGCACCGGCGTAGAACAGGCGCCCACCCTGCTTCATACCCTCGCTAATAGCATCGACCGCAGCTGCGATCTGGGGGATCACCTTGGAGACGGCAATGGGTACCTCCATCTCGGCCTCATTCATAGCCTGAACAAGGTCTTCGGTGGGCATGAGGTCGAGCTCGGCATACCGGGGGTCTACCGACTCGGTGGTGGAGGTGCTGATCTGGTTTTCATGCTCTGCGTTGAGCTTCATTGTCGTCCTTTGTGTGGGACCGGTACGTTCTGCGATTTGCTAGTATATAAAGTACACAAAATCTCGCATCTATGTAAGTATGTTACAAGAAGTTGGTGATAGCCAACCTCTAATCGCAACATGAAGCGATATCTTTAGGCAGCAAGGGAGCGCCCTAGTGGAGAAAATGACAGTTCAACAGGCTCTTGACTCAGTGGAGAGCTGGAGTGATGAAGTCCTAATTGGTCAGTTGTTTAGCGTCGCCAGCGGCGGTCACGCAGCCAAGGACATTCTTGGATTTGGTGGGGGCCACCCTGAAGACAAGTTCCAGGAGGTCCATGACCGCCTGAAGCAGTACATCCAGGAGTACCACCTTGGTGCGATTATCTACTTCCCCCCGGGCGGCGACCACGAACCGGTAGAGAACATCCGAGAGAGCGTCTTGGACCTGCAGAAGGCCGCAGAAATCCCACTCCTCATTTCCACGGACCAGGAGAATGGCACCGTCGCGCGCGTTCGCGTCGGTGCGACCCACATGCCCGGCGCAATGGCCCTGGGGGCGACCGGCGATCTTGAGACTGTGACTGAGGTCGGTCATGTCACTGGTGAGCAGCTGCGTTCCGTTGGTATTTTCCAGACCTTCGCGCCCGTTGCTGACGTCAACGTCGTCTCGGAGAATCCTGGCGTCAACATCCGTTCGGCTGGATCCGATCCGGTTCGGGCAGCGGAGCAGTTGGCCGCCACCACGAAGGCGCTGGCAGAAGCTGGAATCGCCTCGACCCTGAAGCACTTCCCGGGTTACGGCAGCGCCGCGGTTGACCCCCACCTGGGTCTGCCTTCGGTCTCGCTGTCACGTGAGCGTTGGGATGCGACGGAGCGCCTTCCGTTCCAGGCAGCCATCGACGCGGGCGCCGACTCCGTCATGCTTGGTCACGCGGCTTTCCCTGCCCTGGACCCGGAAAACTCCGCCACCTTCTCTCGTCCCATCGTCACCGACCTTCTCCGTGGCGACCTCGGGTTCGAGGGCGTTATCGTCACCGATGCCATGGACATGGGCGGGGCAGAGCGTCCCGAGGGCGCCGCTGAAGCCTGCGTTATTGCACTCCAGGCTGGCGCGGACCAGATCCTCATGCCGGTTGACCTCCCCGAGGCATACGAGACCGTCCTCGCTGCACTCAAGGAGGGTCGCCTTGATCGTGACCAGCTGATCGCCTCCGCGAAGCGGATCCTCAAGCTCAAGCTGAAGCTCGGCCTCGACAACCCTGAGATCCCTGAGCTCGATGTCCTGAAGAACCCCGCTCACGTTGAGCTGGCTCGCCGCGCCGCCGCACACGCGGTAGCCGAGCGTAACTCTGAGATCGATGCTGCCCTTGCACCCGGAGCTTCGGTTCTGCTCGTCCACCCCGGTATCGACCCGCAGAAGCGTGGGGCCAACCCCGGAGAGGTACTGTCGGAGATCTTCACTGACGCTGGCCACAAGGTTGAGCAGATCCAGTGGGGCGCAACCGAGGGCGAAGGTGGCCCGTGGAAGGGTATCAGCGCCGTTCAGGCGGCTGGCCTTGATGAGGCCGTCGTGGTTCTTCGTGACGGTTGGAAGGATAACCTTCCGGTTGCCGAGGTGCTCCAGGAGCTCTCTGAGCACGGACTCAAAGTTCACGTCGTTGCGCTGCGTTCCCCGCACGAATCAGCTGCGGTGTCGCGCGACCACGCTGTCCTCTTCACCTATGGTGACAACTTCTACGCCATCGAGGCAGCCGGCAATGTTCTCGCTAAGGGAGCCAAGCCTCTCGGTGGCTTGCCGATGGCTGTCAGTGACCTTGAGTCCCAGAACTAGACACAGAAGACTACGAGGAACTTAGAGATGCGTGTTCGCACTGGTGCCGAGCGGCTTCTAGCCGATCCGACACTGATCCCCGGCAGTCGCTGGGGTCTGATCACCAACTACACCGCCGTCCTCCCCAACCTGGAGCTTTCAGCCACGCTGCTGCACCAGGAGACGGGGAGGGTGGCGGCCATCCTCGGGCCAGAACATGGTCTGAGGGGAACCGCGCAGGCGGGGTTTGCCGAGGACGGCGGAACTGATCCAATCACGGGACTTCCCGTGGTTGACACCTATGGCAAGTCCGGCGACGCCCTCGACCAGGAGATTGCGAAGTTGGGTCTGGACGCCCTGGTCGCAGATATCCAGGACGTGGGGGCGCGTTTCTACACCTACGCCTGGACGGTCGTTGACTGCATGAGAAGTGCGGCCCGACTCGGGTTGCCCTTCTACGTCCTCGATCGCCCCAACCCCCTTGGTGGCGAGGTCGTTGATGGGCCGGGTCTTCTGCCCGGGTTTGACAGCTTTGTCGGTCGGCTCAATATTCCCTCTCGTCACGGTCTGACGATGGGGGAGCTGGCTCGCGAAGCGGCCGCCAAGGATGCAGCTGCTGGTGAAGCGGTGGTTCAACCGCAGGTGATTCGAATGGAGGGCTGGCGTCGCAGCATGCTTTGGGATGAAACAGGCCTGCCCTGGGTCTTTCCCTCGCCAAACCTGCCCACCCCGGACACCGCCCTCGCCTACGTTGGGACCTGCCTCTTTGAGGGAACCAACATGTCAGAGGGGCGTGGAACAACGCGTCCGTTCGAGCTGATTGGCGCTCCGTGGCTCGATGAGGGATTCGCCGGTGCGCTCAACGCCCTCGATCTTCCGGGGGTGCGGTTCCGGTCCTCCTGGTTCGTACCCACCTTCCAAAAGCACGAGGGTGTTCCCGTGGGGGGCGTGCAGCTGCACGTCTCAGATAGAACCTCCTTCAACCCGATCCTCACGGGGGTGTCGATGTTGAAGGTGGCGCAGCAGATTGCTCCGGAGAAATTTGAGTGGCGCCTTCCCGACTGGGAAGAAGGTGCCTCCATCAGGCCGTTCATTGACCTGCTCTGGGGTAGCGACTCGCTGCGCACTGGACTTGCCTCAGCCTCCGATGCGGCTGAGGTAATTGCTGATGCTCCCAAGGCTCCCGAGTACCTAACAGAGGTGCTTTACTGAGCTCA
>CAMFDH010000191.1 GCA_945949035.1 uncultured Actinomyces sp. | reverse complement strand
CCTGAACGATCGGCCCTGGTGGGCGAGCTGGCAGATCTACTCACTTCAGCCCGCGGCCAGGAAATCATCGCTGACTACGCCCTCGCATTCCCGCTGGGCGAGGACGTTGAGGCCCAAAAGGCATTCTCAGCAGTGGATGTCAGAGCGGGTCTGAAAAGCTGGACAGAGCTGTTTGCCCCGGAGGCCCCTAGTCCAGAAGATCGGTCGTAACCGCGGTTTCTGAACCGATTGCCATTGGCCCGATCGAACCCTTTTCACGCAGGTCCCGCATCCTCTTGACGACCCGTCGCTGAACGCGCCAAGGGTCAATCGTGTTGAGGTAGATCCGACTTCCCCCCTCAAAGCCCGCCAGGGTGGAAATACGCCACTTGACAAGAATGCGCCAGCGCATCGGAATATTCACCGATGGGGGACGGTAGTACCACTCTTCGTTGGTGGGAATCTTAGCCCCGGTGGCGGCGTGAACCGCGTGCAGCATGTCGGAGACGCCCCGTAGTTGCTCCGGGCTGGCTTCCCAGGGGTTGTAGGCCTCTCCGGTGGGCCACACGGCCACTGTTGGGTAGCGATGACCGAAGCCCGCCAGAGCGATGGCGTGATCGTTCTGGGCAATGATGAGGCTGCGACTGGTGGCGACCCGCAGGATGTCCCTGTAGATCGCGGGGTTCTTCCTCAGTCTTTCCAGTTCAGACTGGGACTGCACCGAGAGTTGATCAATGGCAACCAGCTGCTTGTGGAGGTGGTCGAATGAAGCGCCGGCGGGTTTGAGCCAGTTCTGGAAAGCCACCACGTAGCGCACGGACTTGTTGAGGTCGTAGAGGTTCCGCATCGAGCTGATGGTCAGGCGAATGTACTGCTCGTGCTCCTCAGGAGTCATCGTGCCCGAGGCTGCCAGCTGGTCCGTCTGGGTGGCCCCGTAGCGATAGTGGCGCCTGGGGACAATGAGGTCGTGGCCACCAGAGAAGAAGCCGTTGGCCTGCTGCAGCAGCTCGGAGTCGCTCAGACCCTCAATGTCCTCTTCCTTGGTTCCCGAAGCCCTGAGTCGGGCCTGCACGAGGCGCATGATGTGGTCGTAGCCCGAGTCGGACGCCAGGTACTCCGCCATCCGCCTGGTCTGCTCCTCAGAGGGGACATGCCCGTGATTGAGGTGCCAGTAGTTGTAGGAAACGATCTCAAACAGGTTGGGGATACGCCGGAAGTCGGCGATGGTGTCGAAGAGTTCGTCAGCCCCAAGTCCGGAAAGGTGTTTCCACTGCGACTGACCCACCCGGACCAGTCGCTCCTTTTCAGGCGGGGTCTCGAGGTACCTCTTCTCGCAGAAGGCGCAGAAAGCGCCCTCTTTTTCAAAGTCGATTGGGTGCGGTTCGGGTAAAGCAGATGGAAGAGGGCGATCACCACGTCCGGGGACCGTCCACACTTCAGTTCCTGTGAGGAGGTTAGTTTGCTTTACCGTGCCGTCTGCCATCCGTACGATTGCTTCGTCGCGATACGTCGCCGGTAACGTCATAGCCCAATCTTACCCCGGGTTTCCCCCGGGGTGGGAAGGCGCGAGAAGTGCCTACTCGTCCTCGGACTCTTCCACCAACCAGCCGCGGGCCTGCTGCGAGAGGTTGGCCAGCATTCCCACTACTTCCTGGGCCTTATCAGCGGGAACGAAGAAGTGGTCGTGGTAGAAACCGGCGATGACGTTGCAGGGAATACCGCGCGAAGCGATCGTCTGGGCGATGGTGGCGGTCAGGCCAACCGAGACCAGCTCGGTCACGGCCGCCGGTTGAATGCGGGCAAACTTCTTGCTGCAATCCAGGCCGTAGCGTGCCGCCTCGACGGCCTCAACGATCAGGGTGAGGCCCTCTGCTTCGCGGATCACCGCGAACGGCTCAAGCCCGGCGGGCACCGTGTCGGTGGTGGCGAACACGTAGGTACCTTCAACCTGTGCGTTCAGGTTGGCCAGGGTTGCGTCTAGTGAATGATGTGACTCCATGGGATAGGAGTCTAGTTAAGGCTCGCGTTTGCACAGAGCCCGTCTCAGAAAGAGAGGGAGTGGCCGAACTAACCGCGCATGTCTACGGCTGAGTAAAAGAAGTCAGCCGGGAGTGGAGCGTAGTCAAACAGCTGGGAGACAGTCACCAGGGTGAAACCACGCAGGAGCAGGCCATCCGCGATATCTGCAGCCGCCGCAACTGTGCCTTCGTGGATGTCATGCATGAGGACGATCCCGTCGGGGGTCGCCTCCCATACGGCCTGGTTCACAAGTGTGTCGTAGGACGGCTTCTGCCAGTCGTTCGTATCGACGGACCAGAGGATTGCAGGCATGGCTCCGGCTGCTAGAGTTCGCGCATTCAGATCACCGTACGGGGGGCGCAGCATGGGCACGGGAGCCCCCGTGACCGCCGTGATGGCCGCATTGGTGTCGTTGATCTGAGCGGCAACCGAGGCATCATCCAGGGTGGTCAAGGCCGGGTGGCTCCAGGAGTGGTTGGCAATCTCGTTGCCCTCATCGAAAGCGCGCTTGACGATCTCTTCGTTGCCGGCAATGTTCTGGCCGAGGACGAAGAAGGTGGTTGCCGCGTAGGGACGCTCGGCATACACGTCGATGACCTGCGGGGTGAGATAGGAGGGGCCATCGTCGTAGGTGACCGCGACACAGGGGACGAGGTCGCAGTCCACGAACTCACGCCCCGAGGGCTCAGGTGCCGGTCCAGCCCAGGCCGCACCCTCGGTCATCGAGGCCGAGATTCCGGCGCCGAGCGGGGTGAGCATTTCAGCTGCGCGCTCCGCGGGGATGCGCAGTGTGGTCGGGAGGATTTCTACCTTCGGGTTTCCCGCCGCGATGAAGGCGATGAAGTTCTGGTCGACGGTCACAAGGGTGTCGCCATTGCTGTCGAAGCCGACATTTGAAAGGGAGGCGCCGAGGTCACCGAGGGTGGCTGCATCGGGCGCTAGCACCTGGTCTCCACTCATCGGGGGGTCGATCTTGAGCAGGTCCAAGATCGCCTCGTAGAGAGTAGGTAGTGCCGCGGGGTTGATGAGGTCGCGTCCCCTTGAGACCTCGCCGGTGGCGGTGTTGGTGTAGATGATTTCAACGAAGTCGCTGGCGACCTCACTGGCACTGCCGCGGACGAAGCGGAGCTTCTGACCGTAGTTGGTTCCGGAGGCAAGGATGGTGTCGCAGACGACCGCCAGGGTGATGTCACCGCCGGCGGGGAGGGCGAGGTTCGGATCGTCGAGGATCTCGCGGGCGCTGAGGGCAGTTGAGCCGGCGATGCAGCCTCGCTCCAGCCAGGACTGGCTCTGCTCGTGGGTCTCGGGGGAGTAGACCGCGTCGTGCTTGGCAGCCTGGGCTTCCAGCTGGGCGCCGATGGTCTCGGCCAAAACATCATTGAAGGGCTGCTGTCCCGGCAGGTAGGCCCAGCGTGCGGCAGAGCCGGTCGAATTGGCAATCTTCTGGCCGGTCAGTCCCTCTACCACCAGGTCGGTGGGGTGCACGAAGTACTCACCCAGGGTGATCTTCGCGGCAGGCTT
>CAMFDH010000190.1 GCA_945949035.1 uncultured Actinomyces sp. | reverse complement strand
GCCATCTTCATGCCGCGCTTCGACAGGAAGCGAATGCTGAGGGCGAGGGAACCCAGACCCGCGGGTGCAACCACTCCGACGAATGAAGAGGCCATTTGCGTCAGGAAGGCATCTTTGAAAGAGATCTTGATGGGGGCAAACACTCGCATGGGTATCGCGGCGCCAACCCAGGTCAAAGTCCCCACCGCAAATGAGGCCACGAACCACCAGGGGCTCATGTTCTTGAAGGCCTTCTCAAACTCTTCCGGTTTGATCGACTTCGTGACGATGAAAACCGCGACGACAAGTATTAGCAATGTGAAGAGGAACTTGGCCCCTTTGGACTGATACCACCGGGTGGGCTTCTTCGCCTCTACCTTGTCGGGTACCACTGCCACTGAATCAGCTTCGGTGTCTGCTACCACAGCCTTGGCGTCAGTCACCGATGCATCAGGCGTAGATGGGGACGAATCCATTAGTAGAGTCTCCCGTCGTCGGCCCGAAACCGGCAGTGTTTTGATCGCCCTCGATTCTAACCTGTTTCCAGTGCGATCGCCCCGGGACCTGTAGTGTCATCGCATGGCGAAGAAACACGATTCATACTCGGGAGGTTCCCTCGAGGACGAAGTGAGCTACGTCCTCGGCAATCTCCTTGCGAAACACGAGCACCGCGTTGACGGGCTTCTCAAACGGCTCAGCGTGGGAACGAACGACGGACGCAAGGCACTCAGGCGCCTCGACCGGGCCTTCCTCACCGTCGCGGCAGGGACCGGGGTTGCCAAGGGGCTGGGCTCCGCAGCCCGCAGAAACCTGAAGATTCCCGCCGGCGCCCTCAACAAGGTCTCCTCGGTCGGTCTGCTCTCAATGACTGCCCTCTACATCCTGGGTCACGCTCGGGTGCGGGGCATCAGCACGTCGGACCCACGGGTCCAGGAGGCCGTGCGCAACGCACTTCTTGCGAGCGCCGCCCTCCCCATCGGGCAGATGATGCTGGATAACCTGGCCCGCTTTGCGCGCCCCTCTGTGGGACTGCCGACCGACCCCCGTACCTGGTTTGTCATCGCGGCAGGCGTGGCCGGGGGCGGGATCTCTGGAAACGCGATCGGTCAGGGCATAGTCGAATCCGTCTATGAGGCCTTCGGTGACTTTGAGGGTCCGGTCGAGATGGACTTCAAGTCAGCCGACCAGGCCGAAGAAGAGGACGAGGTCGAGTACCTGGGTGTACCCCGGATAATTGATATGGACGACATCCGCGCGGGGGAGTACAAGTAGCCGCGTAGGGTTGGAGCATGACGGATTTCCTGGTAGGTCAGCCACTGCTCACGCTGTTCATCGTGCTTGCGCTCGGAGCTGCCCTGGGCGCAATTCGGGTTGGCCCACTTCGCCTGGGGGCGGCCGGAGCGCTGTTTGTTGCCCTGATCTTCTCTGCCATCAACCCCGATCTCGCGGAGGGATTCGCCCTAGTCCAGCAGATTGGCCTGGCACTGTTTGTCTATACCGTCGGTATCGCCTCCGGGGCCACGATTGGCAAGGCACTGCGCACCAACATGCCGCTGATGATCGGTGCGATCATTGCCAGCGTCCTCGGCGGAATCACGGCGGCACTGCTGGGGAACTGGTTCGAACTGCCCAGCGGATTGTCCACCGGCCTCTTCACAGGGGCATTGACGGCCGCCCCCGCCCTCGACGCCGCCACCCGACTGGTCGGTGGAACCGAGGCAGCCGTGGGTTACTCCACCGGCTACCCCATGGGTGTCATCGTCGGGGTGATCGTGGTGACGATCGTCGCCGGACTGCGCTGGCAGGGTGGGAAAGACACCCCGCCGCTTGCGGGCCGGGGACTGCACGCCCTCACTGTCCGTGTCACCAAGACGATCCAGCCGAAGGACATCCCTGAGTGGGCGGACCAGACGGTTCGTTTTTCCTACGTTCGGCGTGAGGGTGCCACGCGCGTCCTCGTTCCCGGTGAGGAACTGCGTGAGGGCGATGAGATTGTGGTTGTCGGGGAGCCCGGGGGCCCGGAGTTGGTCCTGGAGCGCATCGGGGTTCCGGTGGCGGGGCACCTGGCTGATGATCGCTCCGAGGTGGAGTTTGTCCGCATCGTCCTCTCCAATGACACGCTACCCGGACACACGGTTTCTGAGCTGCGCCTCCCCTCCCGCTTCGGCGCGGTGGTGACGCGGGTGCGGCGCGGGGACCTGGACCTGCTGGCCCGCGAAGACCTGCCGCTGCAGGCTGGCGATGCTCTAGCCGTGGTGGTGCCGCGGGATGAGGTCGAGGCGGTCAAGAAGTACCTCGGTGACTCACAGAGGTCGATCGCCGAGCTGGATTCACTATCCATTGGGATCGGGCTGGTCCTGGGAATCCTGGTCGGCATGGTGTCGATACCCCTGCCGGGTGGCACCACCTTTGAACTGGGCGGAGCGGCCGGCCCACTGCTGGTCGGGATGATCCTGGGTGCCCTGCGCCGTACCGGACCGCTGGTGTGGTCAATGCCCGACTCTGTCAACCTGACGATTCGTCACCTGGGGATGCTGCTGTTCCTCTCGGCCCTGGGACTGTCTGCTGGCCCCGCCGTGGCGTCGCTGCTGAGCGAGCCCATGGGGCTCAAGGCCGTCCTGCTGGCCACCATCGTCGCGGTGGTGGGATGTGTCGTCATGGTCGTGGCGGGGCGTGTGGCCGGACTGTCCGCAGCCCGCACCGCCGGTGGGGTGGCAGGATTCCTCGGGCAGCCCGCCGTGTTCCAAGCCGCCGATGCTCGGGTGCGGGATGAGCGTATTGAGAGCGCCTACAGCACGCTGTTCGCCCTCGCCATTCTGGTGAAGATCCTGCTGGTCCCGCTGGTGTGGATGATCTAGGCCCCGGGGCGGGTGCTGACGCGGTGCATGGTTCCCCAGAACCACAGCGCAGCCACGGTTGAGAATCCGAGGGCCAGAGACTGCGCAGCCAGGTACATGTTCTCGTTGAACACGGGATCAAGGTGCGCGGTTAGTTCGGCCGGGATTCCCGTCGAGTACGAGGTCGCAACGTCCTGGAGCACCCCGAAATTGCTGAGGGTGGCCACCCCGACAATGGTGCCAACCACCAGGGAGCCAATCCCGATCAGGGTCATGCCGATGACGAAGATGACTCGCAGGGGATAGGAACGACCCTCTTCCGGCCTCACCTGGTGGGTGCGGACCAGCCACAGCATGACCAGGGCCCCGACGAAGAGGACGATGAGGTCGCCGCCGATGGTGTCAGAGAGCCTGTGCCAACGGGCCTGCAGTGTCGCGGCACCGACCGAGGTGGCCCAGCTGGCAGCCAGCAGCATGGCGAGGCCGCGCCAGCGGTAGGACACCACCAGCAGCAACGAGATCAGGATGGCCATGGCAATTGTGGTGTGCCCGGAAGGGAAAGAGTTGTGCGCGTTGTTCTGGTAGATATCAGCCAGGTTGGGGCGCGGAATGAAGTGCTTCAAGATTTCGGCGAGGACGGCCGACAGTCCCAGAGTGGCGATTCCAGCGGCCGCCACGCGCCACGACCTGCGCAGCAAACCGGCGATCACA
>CAMFDH010000189.1 GCA_945949035.1 uncultured Actinomyces sp. | reverse complement strand
CTTCAGCCGTTACCTCAATGGTTCCGTCTGGTTCGACCTCGGTCGCCGCGTCGTCCTCATCGAGACCCTCGATCTCATCGGAAACCAACTCGGTCACCTCGAGGAGCTCAGCCCCCTCGGCAGCCAGCGTTGCCGCCGCGGCTGGAGTCACGGGTTTGCCAATGCGAATGTAGTACTCATCGACAGCGTCAAGAACCAGCTCAACGATGTGCTGGGCTTCCTTGTTCGGGTCGATGAAGACCGACATCGAAAGCTCCGTGCGGACCTTCCAGCCGGCGTTTTCCAGCTGCTCGGGCCAGTAGCGATCACGAACACGAAGCGATGGCTCGCTACGGTAGTTGGGGTCATCGGTGAGGACGGCGACCAGCAGTTCGCCGGGCACCTCCGGGTGACCAACCGCTAGCGGAATCCGAGTCGGACCCGCCCCGAGATTGGCAACAATCGGCAGCCCCAGTCTGTGCAGACGATCCGCAAGATCGACCAGCAGGTCATCCGGAACGTGTTCCCCACCCTCAGCCGTCACATCACTCTGGGTCCGCCCCTCAGCCAACGCCAAGAGGTCGACGAGGGCGAGTGCCCCCGCGTGACGAAGTCGGGATCGGTCAATCTCGCTTGACTCCAGGGTCGTCACGACCGTCAGATCACCCACGGAACCCTGAGCGATCTGCTCGATAGTGTCAATCCCCTCGGGGGTCGACAAAACCCCAAAGTCATGGATGACCCTGCCGTGAGCGGTCTTGGCGAAGCCGACGGAAAGTACGGTGCGCTCAGGACGGTTCGCCGCTAGTTGTTCGGGTAGAACCACCATTTTCTCGAGCTGCGCAGGCATCCCGAGTCGTGACGAGAGGTTGCGATCCAGTCCCATGAGGCGCCTGATGGAGGCACGAATACGGTCCGCGTGACGCTCACTGAATGTCACGACATTGATCGTCTGGCCGGTGTTGCGAGCCATGTGATCAAGCAGGTACTCGGCAACCCTGTCGGCCTCACCCAACGAGGACTCGATGGCAACGGTAGTGGGGGCCGGCATTCCCGAACCCTCCACCTTGATGTACTCAATGGTGCTGAGGGGCCGAGGCGCGGGAACCGCAACGATGCTGGTGTCCGGCTTGTACTTCACAACCAGGTCGGCGAAGTGGCCGTTGATTGTGGCGGGTCGCGCCGGGAGCTCATAGACGGGAAGGAACCTGGCCATCTTGGAGAGCCAGGAACCGGACTTGACGTCCTCGGCAGCGGTGGCAAAAGCGATGATGTCGGTGCCCCGCGCGATGATCGGCGCGAGCTCCGCCAGGGCGGCCCCAGCCATCCCGACCAGGAGGACAGTGTCGACCGGTCGCCTGCGGTTCGCAACCGCTGGAACCAGGGCGGGTCCCGCACAGACGATGGGAAGCAGATCCCAGGCCAGTGAATACTCGCCGAAGAGTGTCCGCGCCGGAACTTCATCACCGAGGGCGGCGATCAGTTCGGCGTGCTGTTCAGGGTAGACGGAGACCGCGTCGCGGCGCCCCGCCTTGACTCGCTCAACCACGGAGTGTCCAAGGCTCTCAACCTGAGCCTGGTCAAGCACACGAATCTCACCAACCAGGCCCTGGAGGAGGTCGGGGTCGAAGCCACCGAGGCGTGGTTCGGCAGCCAGCATCAGCCCGAGGGCTGAAGCCCACCAGGAGAGGTCAAGTTCGAGGCCGAGGAGTTCGCCCTCGAGCTGTCGGGCCCGGAAGGCCCCAACCAGCGCACCCAAACCGAAGGCATCCAGCTCTTCAATGACACGCAGGCGCTGCGGAACCAGCCGCGCCCCGTTAGCGTCCTCGGCAAGCGCCTCAATAATCGGGCACAGCTCATCGAGGGGCATTGATCCCAGGTGGCCGAAGGCAGGCTCAAGGAAGGGGGCGATAACGCGCACCTGCGAGGTGGCTTCATCCAGCGTCTGCACGCAGCCCTTCAGCCCCTCGGGGATGGTGGGCCACGGCTCTTCCTCTGCTGCGGCAAGACGCCACTGGTGACGGCACTCTTGCACCTGGCCGAGAGCATCATGCAGGTCGGCCACGTGGACCCCTGGTCGCACCAGGTCTTTGGCCTGCTTCACCATCTGGCGCCGGCGTGATCCCTTGAGGTTGATCCCCTTCTGCTTCCGCCACTCGGGGGTGGCAGTGGCGATGACGAGGTCGGCCGGTGATCGTTCGAATGCTTCGGGGCGGAACAGGTCCAGCAGGGCCTGAGCCCGCTCAATCAGCTCCAGCTGGAGTCGCCAACCATCGAGGGTGGTAGCTGTCTTCAGCCCGGTTTGACCGGCCACGCGCGCCATCTGGATGCGCACTGCCGGCAGGATCTCTTTCGCCAGCGCCTCGGTAGAGTCAAGAACTCGCTCGACATCAGCGACATCCCTAAGCTTTATGCCATCCCAGCCGCTCAGGGGTTCCTCGGCATTGAAGATGCCCTGCCTTGAGGCCTCGTCCAGCAGCTCGCGGGCTCGGATGCCCCCGTCCTCGGAGAGGTTGGAGAGTGTGGACGCACCAAGACGAACCCTGGTGCTGGGTCCATCGGGGTCCGAAGTCAGTTCAGTGAGGACTTGAAGGGCATCAAACGGGGTGACCCCGAAGTCCTCAAACTCTGCGTGCAGCTGCTCTTCGTAAGCTCCGAGGGCGGCGCGGGCGCGGCGCAGGGCGACCCGCATGTTCTCAACCTCGGCTTCATTACCCGACGGATCGAGGACGCTGAGGGCGGCTGCGAGCCGCTCACTAACACGTTCTGGATCGGTGCCGGGGAAGAAGTCAGCCACGATGGAGTCGATCTGTTCGCGTTCAAAGCGGCTTCCCAGCGCCTCATAGCTAGCCGGGTCATTGGCGACGACGAGGACGGATTTACCTTCTGCAGCCAGGGCGGCAGCCGTGGAGACTGCGGCCCCGATCAGGTCCGCACCATCGGCCGGTTTGACAACGTATGAGCCACCGCTGATGACCGCCTCGATGACGTCCTGAACAGCCGGGGACTGATCGCCAACGCCGACCTCTTTCCACGGGTCGCGGTCAGCAGGATTCGGAATAATCTCGGCGTCGCTGCGTGCCAGCTTTTCTCGAGCTTCGGCGTCACCGGTAATTCCCCGGAGCACCTCTGAGCGTTCCAGGAATGTGGTGTCAGCCAGGTCGCGGAACAGCGAGGCGGTCGGGTGGGTGAGGATCTCCAGTGAGAGTTCCTCACGCAACTTGAACTTCTCCAGGTAGGTGCCGACCTCGGCGATGGCCTCAAGTGCGGCCGCCGGCGCGAATCCACTGGGCCCGTGGAGTGCTTCAAGTAGCAGGCCGCGATCGACCTCAACACCCGCAAGCGAAGCCTCACGCAACAGGCGCGCTGAGACCTCAACTCCCGGGAGCAGGTGCAGGGTCAGCTCCCCGTCCTCGTCCTCACCAATGACAACCTGGCGCATAAAGACGGGAATCTTGGACGCGGGCCTAGGACCAGCCCACGAGGCGCGCCCAACCGCAAGGTGAACGACAACGTGGCCGTGCTCTGCCGCCATTTGCTCTGCAAAAGCACGAAGCTC
>CAMFDH010000188.1 GCA_945949035.1 uncultured Actinomyces sp. | reverse complement strand
GTGATGAGACCCGCACCGCCGGCCTCAGCAAACGTCTGGCAAAAGCGTTCAACCCCATACCAGTGCACGGGATTCCAGTAGGTCATCGAGAGCGCTGGGATGCCGTCGCCACTCAGCTTCTTGATGACAGCGAACAGATCCTCGAGGTGGGTGCCGTGCTCCAGAGCTTCGACTACCGCACGCTCAATAGCGGGACCGTCCATCGCTGGATCGGAGTAGGGAAAACCCAGTTCGAAGGCGTCGACCCCGTTCTCTGCCAGGACCTGAGCTGCCTCCAGGGATTTCTCAACCGTGGGGTAACCCAGCGGAAGGTAGGCGATAAGCGCTGCGTTCCCCGCAGCAAGTTCCCGACGGATGGCATCTGAACTGTGCCTCATCGCTGCTCCTCTTCCCCATCGTGTCCTTCACCAGACTCTGCTTGCGGCTGATCGTTCGAGCGTCCACCCGCTGCTGAGGGATCAACCCTCATGAACGATGGCTTCCCGAATCCAAACCAGGCGGCAGCGGTCTCCATGTCCTTGTCACCACGGCCAGACAGGTTGATGATGATGATCTTCTGCTCGTCGCCCGTGGCGTTAGCATCTCCGTTTTCTCTGGCCCACTGCAGCGCCCCAGCGAGGGCGTGCGCGGACTCGATGGCGGGGATGATTCCCTCGGTGCGGGACAGATAGCGGAATGCCTCCATGGCCTCTGAATCAGAGACCGGGATGTAGTGGGCACGCCCGATAGCCGAAAGGTGTGCGTGCTCTGGCCCCACCCCCGGGTAGTCAAGGCCCGCGGAGATCGAGTGGGACGCCTTGGTCTGACCATCACGTTCCTGCAGAACGTAGGTGCGGGTTCCGTGGAGGATTCCCACCGCACCCTCGGTAATCGAAGCTGCGTGTCGACCCGTGTCGTATCCGTCGCCCGCTGCCTCACAGCCGATCAGCTCAACGTCCTCATCCGGAACGAAGGCAGTAAATATTCCGATGGCATTGGAACCACCACCGATACAGGCGAATACCGCATCGGGAAGGCGTCCTGTCGCCTGCTGAATCTGCTCACGAGCCTCATCGCCAATCACCCGCTGGAGATCACGAACCATGCCCGGGAAGGGATGCGGTCCTGAGGCCGTGCCGAAGATGTAGTTGGTATCGGCCACATTGGTAACCCAGTCACGGAAGGCCTCATTCACGGCGTCCTTCAGGGTCTGGCTGCCCTGCGTCACCGCGATCACCTCCGCTCCCAGCATCTGCATTCGGGCCACGTTCAGGGCCTGACGCTTCGTGTCCTCGTAGCCCATGTAAATCGTGCAGTCGAGGCCGAGAAGTGCCGAAGCTGTTGCGGTGGCGACGCCGTGCTGCCCGGCTCCGGTTTCAGCGATGACACGGGTCTTACCGATTCGCTTCGTCAGCAATGCCTGTCCGAGGACGTTGTTGATCTTGTGGGACCCCGTGTGATTGAGGTCTTCACGCTTCAGGAAGATGCGGGTTCCCGTCCCCTTGGCGAAACGAGGCACCTCGGTCAGAAGTGAGGGGCGATTGGCGTACTCATCGAGAAGCTGCTTGAAGTCGCGCTGGAACTCTGGGTCATGCCAGGCGGACTGCCAGGCTGCATCGAGTTCTCCAACTGCACCCTGCAGCGGTTCTGCCACGAACCGCCCACCAAATTCACCGAAATACCGTTCGTCCTGGGAACTCACTGTGCCTTATCCCCCGCGTCACGCACCCGCTTTTTACGATCGGTCAGCAGCGCCGGGTGCGATCCCGCGCTAACCATGTCTGAAATCTGCTCAAGAGGCGACCTGCTGGTCACAAGCGCCTCTCCGACAAGTACCGAATCGGCGCCCGCGAGAGCATAGTCGAGGACGTCTCTGGCGGACCGAACGCCGGATTCGGCCACCGCGACTACATCAGCAGGAATCACATCGATAACCTCATCGACATTGCGACGATCCACCGAGAGGTCCTTGAGGTTGCGGGCGTTGACGCCAATAACCTCGGCGCCAGCCTCAAGTGCCCTGAAGACTTCAAGGCGAGAATGGGTCTCGACCAGCGGTGTCATACCCAATGATTTGGCCCGCTCAATCAACGAGATCAGGGCCGGCTGCTCCAGGGCAGCGACGATCAGAAGAATCGCGTCTGCGCCGTAGGCTCGGGCCTCATGGACCTGGTACGGCGTGACAATGAAGTCCTTGCGTAGAACAGGAATATCTACAGCTCTTCGTACCTCAGCCAGATCCTCGAGAGAGCCATTGAACCTCAGCTCCTCGGTAAGAACCGAAACCATCGAGGCCCCGCCCTGCTCGTAGATTTGAGCCAGGTGGGCCGGATCTGGAATATCGGAAAGGTCTCCCTTTGAAGGTGACCTCCTCTTGATTTCCGCAATAATCGACACGGCTCCAGGGACATCCCTCAGGGCCGAGATGACATCCTTGGCGTCTGGGGCGGCCGCGGCGCGTCGCCTGATCTCATCCAGGGAGACGCGGGCTTCACGCTCCGAGGTCTTCCTGACCACCCCGGCAATAATGTCATCAAGGACTGTCATAGCTGCCCTCCTTCTGCGTCGATGGTAGGCCCACAGGGGGCCTGCGACCTATTTGGGTCCGGGCAACGGAATGGATCCGCCGGCATCAAAGCACGAAATTGCGCCCGTGTGGCAGGTCGGTCCGGAGGGAACGACCTGAATGAGCAAGGCATCCCCATCGCAGTCGACCTCGACACCCACAAGTCGCAGGACGTTTCCGGAAGTCTCACCCTTGACCCAGTACTGCTGGCGAGACCGCGACCAGAAGGTCACCAATCCACTGCGCAGGGTCCGGTCCAGGGCCTCATCGTCCATGTATCCGACCATGAGGACCCGACCCGTTCCTTCATCCTGCACTACCGCACAGACCAGGCCGCTAGCGTCCCTTTTCAGGCGCTCCGACACATCCGCTGAAAGGTTCAACGAGTCCCGCCTGCCACGTCAAAACCAGCCTCAACCAGTGCGGCCTTAACCTCGGGGACCGTGACAGTACCGAAGTGGAACACCGAGGCAGCCAGCACTGCATCGGCACCCGCCTGGGCGGCAAGGACGAAGTCTTCGACCCGGCCGGCACCACCTGAGGCGATGAGGTTGATCGCCACAGCGTCCCGAACGGCCCTGATCAGATCGAGGTCGTAGCCGGACTGAACTCCGTCCTCAGCAATCGAGTTCAGCATTATCATGCCCCCGCCGCGCCACTGCACCTCTCTTGCCCACTCGAGGGCATCAATACCGGTCGCCTTCTTGCCGCCGTGGGTCGTGATCTCAAACCGAGGCGCAGCCGTGTCACCTTCGTTCGTGGCCACGTCTAGAGAGACGACCACAGCTTCGCTACCGAAAGCCTCGCTCAGCTCATTAATCAGCTCGGGACGTGCCAGCGCCGAGGTGTTCACGGATACCCGGGTAGCGCCGAGGTCGAGGAGGCGCTGGGCGTCTTCTACCGAGCCGATTCCCCCACCCACAACCAGGGGCACACCTATGCCACTACTGGCCCGCGACACGATGTCATCCATGGTGCGCTTTCCAACCGTCGAG
>CAMFDH010000187.1 GCA_945949035.1 uncultured Actinomyces sp. | reverse complement strand
GAGTGCTTCCGCTACGGCTTGTGCTGCTGCAACGTCCATCCCCTCACGAACCGCCCTCTCAGCAGCCTCACGGCCCGACTGCTGCGCAGCCTGCATCATTGCAGCCTACGCAGACGAGAGATCGCGCGGGATAACGAATGCCGGATAGATGTCGTCGTTGGAGAGCGCCTCTTCTAGTTCGCTCACGGAGTCCAGGGATGATCAAATGGCGTTCCCTGGACTCAGGTCTGACATTCGAGGGCGTGGCCAAGCGCGCGCAGACATCCAAGCCTGTCATTTACCGGCGCTATCCCACCCGCGCGCATATGGTCTTGGACGCGTGGATCAAGTACTCGTCAATGCAGGATTGCCCGTTCGCGAGCACCGGAAGCCTACGAGAGGATCTTCTTGCCCTTGGACGTGAGTTTGCGGGCCGATTTCAGCAGATCGGCATAGAGACTTTGCGAGGCCTGCTAGCCGACGTAACGGAGGATCAGGTTCAGATACTCACTTCGACAACATCCTCCTGGGTTCTCGACTGCCTCGAGAAGGTCATCGACTCCGCTCGAGAGCGGGGCGAGATCTCGGCCTCGCCTTTGCCACCAAGGGTCGAATCACTTCCCCTCGTACTGGTGCGTCACGAACTGCTGCTGACGGGTGGTCTTGATGAAGGTGCACTCACCGAGATCATTGATACGGTGCTTCTTCCACTTATGACAGCCAGCGACTCTTCGCGCTAACCGTCGTTGGAGTTGCTTCGGCCCACCTAATGTCGACGGGTGATTCAGTTACCTAACCCAGAGGGGCGAGCCACCTGAGGTGTAACTCGCCCCTGTGCGGTCGATTAGCTAGGCGCCTGTTGACTCAATGTGGCGTTGGAAAGCCTGCATGTACTCGGTCAGGAACGGCTTGGCACTGTCCTTGATCGAACCATCCTCATTCAGGACATTGGAAATATTGAAGTACGCTTCCGGCTGCCCCATGACATTCATGTCCAGGAACAGCAGGACATTCCGCAGGGCCTGTTGTGCCTGCGCAGTACCTAGATCACCCGTAGATGCCCCGGCTATGGCTGCGGGCTTTCCTCTGAATGAGTTCGTTCCATACGGGCGGGAACCCCAGTCAATCGCATTCTTCAGCACGCCCGGGAAGGACCGGTTGTACTCCGGAGTGATGAACAGAACTCCGTCTGCCGCCTCGATCTGCTTCTTAAGTCGGGTTGGACCCTCTGGGTAACTTCCATCGAGATCCCGGTTGTAGAGGGGAAGATCGACCGGAACAGAGACGAACTCAGTTCCTGCCGGAGCGACGGACTCAAAGGCCTTCTCGAGCTGCTTGTTGATTGAGTCTGTACTGAGTGAACCGACGATTACGGCAATTTTGGTCATGCTTAATCCTCCTGGTGATGTATGTCCCGCGGCAAATCACAGACCTGTCGCAGGTGGTAGTTCAGCACCATTGTCTTACTTCGCCCTCTACCCAACCAGGGAAAGGTACTTTTCTCACCATCGCGGCGCCCTCCTACTGTTCTACGAAGCCGTTGTTAGAGTTGCTTCTGCACGGCCCACTGCGAAAGGAAGTGCCATGCTTTTTCGAGGTTCAGGCACAGCCCTTGTCACCCCCTTTCGTGATGGGAAGGTCGACTGGGAGGCTTTTGAGCGCACCCTGGCCGCACAGATTGCGGGCGGTACCAGGGCACTCATCGCGTGTGGAACCACCGGAGAGCCCACGACACTCTCCTTTGATGAGCAGCGCGAAGTAGTTGAGTTCGTCCTCAAGAACTCCGGCGGTCTGTGTGTCATAGCGGGGATCGGTGGTAACAACACCGCCGAGGTTGTCAACGCTGGCCGTGTCATGGGTGACCTGGGAGTAGATGGCCTCCTTGCGGTAACCCCCTACTACAACAAGACAACACAGGACGGCCTGGTGGCCCACTACGAGGCCGTAGCGGATGCGGTTGATCGTCCCGTCATCCTCTACAATGTTCCCTCGCGAACCGGACTGAATCTAGAACCACCCACCGTAGCCCGCCTCTCATCACACGAGCGGATTGTGGCGCTCAAGGAAGCCAACCCTTCGATGAGCCAGATTCTTGAAGACTTCCGGCTTTTCGGGGACACCCTTGACATCTATTCAGGAAACGATGACCTCCTCTACCCCTTCCTTACCCTGGGCTCTCAGGGCATCATCTCTGTCGCATCAAACCTGATACCTCGAGCGATGAGTGAGATCATCGAGACTTTCGATGAGGGCAGCTGGAATGCGAGTCTTAAACTCAGCCAGCACTTCGCCCCGCTCATCAAACTTCTCTTCGCCCAGGTCAGTCCCATTCCGATCAAGGCCGCTATGGCCCACCTCGGCCTACTTGAGAACGAGCTTCGGCTGCCGCTCCTCCCTCTCAGCAACAAAGAGGCGGAACCCCTGTTTAGAGAGATTGAGCGCCTCAGCCTGGGATAGTTCATTTCTTGGAAAGCCCGTTGATTGAATTCTCACGTTGACTACACTCCTCTCAACGGCCGACTCTGGCCGCCCTGGCACATAGAGGAGCCCCGGGTATGCCAATCGAGTCCGCACAGTCACTACGCAACCGAGGACAGCTCGCGCGGAAGGCATTTCCCCGCAAAGAGCTCGGTGTATTCACGCCGGTTGACCGGGATCCTGCACTAGCTATCCAGACCCGCGACAAGGGCCGTATCCCAGAGCTGGTCCCAATCAGACACCAGCGCATGGCCGCCAGCGAGTTTGCATTCTTTCGTGGGTCAGCCGGACTCATGGCCTACGACCTGTCCCACCAGGCACAGACCGACGTACAGCTGGTGATCTGCGGTGATGCGCACATAAGTAACTTCGGCCTCTATGCATCTCCAGAACGCAGGCTGGTGTTCGACCTCAATGATTTTGACGAGGCCGCCCCGGGACCCTGGGAATGGGACGTCAAGCGTCTTCTCACCTCAGCCATACTTGCCGCTCGAGAAAATGGTTTCCCGGCGGATGCCACCACCGTTCTGGTTGAGAAGGCGGCGCGGCAGTACCGAGAGATGCTCCAGGATATGCTCACTTTGCCTGCAATTGAGAGGCACTACGTCTCGGTCGACGAAAGCGACATCGCCAATGAGGTTCGAACTGGCGGTATCAAGGGACTAGCCAAGACGACGGCCAAGGCGCGCAAACGTGATGCTGACCGGACCATCGCACACCTTATGCAACCGGACAAGATGGGTTACATTCGCTTTGTCGAGAACCCCCCGATCCTGACGCACGCCCTCGACATCCCGCGGCACGATATTGAGCGGCTCTTCGCTGAGTACCGTGAGACCACCCTGCCTGACATTAACCTCCTCATGTCGACATATGAGGTTTCGGATGTTGCCATGAGGGTGGTTGGAGTGGGGTCAGTTGGCACCCGCTGCTACCTGGTTGCCCTGACGGCACCCGAGGGAAACGGCATCGTCATGCAGGTGAAAGAGGCCGTGAAGTCAGTGGTGCAGACCTTCTCCCAACCGAACAGCACTACCCCGCGCACGCTGCCTGAGGGGGCCACCGACGGGCAGCGGATCGTGATTCACCAGCGAATT
>CAMFDH010000186.1 GCA_945949035.1 uncultured Actinomyces sp. | reverse complement strand
TACGCTCCGCGCCTCGGTTTCCTGACGTCATTACCCTGGCGATTGCGCCGGCAACCCCGGGGGCAATCGCCCCGTCCGCCTCTAGTCCGGGGCCCTCGAGACCGCTGATGAGACTCTCGAGATCATCGCGTAGTTCTCCGAGGACGCTGGCGACTCGCCGAGAGTTCCCCGAGATGATGGCGGTCCACAACCCGGGATCAGAAGCCGCAATCCGGGTCATGTCCCGCAGTCCCTGCCCCGCCAGCCCCAGCGCATCGAGTGGAGCTGCATTGAGGCGTGACGCAAGAAGGCTTGAGACGAGTTGGGGAACGTGTGAAACGAGCGCCACGGCATCGTCATGTTCAACCGGTCCCAACTCGGATGGAACTGCCCCCACATCGACGGCGAGATTACGAACTGCCGTGACGGTTGCCGGGGCGGAAAAGTCAGTGGGGACGATAACCCAGGGACGGCCGACAAATAGGTCACCATCGGCGTGACTTGCCCCCGACCGAGCTCGTCCCGCCATTGGGTGCGACCCAACATAGCGTTCGAGGTCGGCTGTGGTGAGCTCGCCCTCTGTGCCCTGGTCGGCCTCTAACTGCATCAGCAGGTCCCCAACTACAGCCTCTTTTACCGAGGCAACATCCGTGACGATCGCGTTACGGAACAACCTCAGACAGTTTGCTACCAGCCGACCGGATACATCTGGCGGCGCAGCAATAACAACCAGGGGCTGCCCGAGCCCCGTGTGGGTGGCAAACGAGCTGAAGTCACCCCTGAGGGGAATCCCGGCACCCATGTCCCCCGCCAGGGCGAGAGAGGTCGGTGAGGGATCCCAGAGGTACACGGGAACCTCATGGCTGCGAAGTGCCAGCGCAATCGACGTGCCGATGAGACCGGTCCCAATCACCAGGACCGGTCCCTTCGTGGCCGTCTCAGCTCGCTGGATAAGCGCCATTACAGCTTTACTGCGTCGTACAGCGACTTGAGGTCATCGCCCTTAATCCGGCGGATTGTGCCGGGCTGGAGGCGGTCAAGACGGATCGGGCCAAAGCCAATACGCACCAGTTCGCGAACCGGGAATCCGACCGCTTCCATCATGCGTCGAACGATTCGGTTACGTCCTTCGTGCAGGGTGATCTCAACCGCTGAAATATCTCCGAAAGTGTCGCGAACCTTGAACTTATCGGCCTTGGCCAGGCCGTCCTCAAGCTCGACTCCGCGCAGTAGCTCGCGGCGGACAAACGGCTTCACCTCTCCGTGAACGCGCGCCACGTAGGTCTTCTCAACCCGGTACGAAGGATGGGTGAGGCGGTTCGCCAGTTCCCCGTCATTCGTCAAGAGCAAGAGCCCAGATGTATCGATATCCAGACGACCGACGTGGTAGAGACGCTCGGGGTACTCGACTAGGAGGTCGGAGAGGCAAGGACGGCCCTCCGGGTCGTGCATGGTTGAAACCATGCCTTCGGGCTTGTTGAGGGCGAGGACGATGTGCTTCGTCTCATCAATCTCTACCCGCTCACCATCTACACGAACTAGCTGCTGGGTCGGGTCGACCCTGGTTCCAAGCTTGCGCACCACTTTGCCATCCACGCTAACCCTGCCCTGCAGGATCATGTCTTCAGCTGCGCGCCTCGATGCGATTCCGGCCTGTGAGAGGACCTTCTGCAGTCGGATGCCATCCTCTTTATGTGGGTCTTGTGCCATTCTTGTGCCCCGTTCTGCGACTCCCGTCGCTCATCGTTAACCCTATGGTAGTTCGGCCAGCAAGTAGTCGACGTTCTCGGGACCTGGCATGAAGGGACCCAGGGGGACAAGATCGTCGAGGGATGACATCCCCATGTACTCCAGGAAGCCACTGGTGGTGCGGAAAAGATGAGCTCCACTGGGGCTTGTACCGTCCTCGGCAATCAGATCGCGAGCCAGCAGGGTCCGCAGCACACTGTCCACGTTTACCCCGCGAATACGCGCAATTTGGGCACGTGTCACCGGCTGGCGGTAGGCAATAATTGCCAGCGTTTCGAGGGCGGCTCGCGTCAGACTGGCGCTCTCGGCTCCAACCACGAAACGGCCCACCCACGGAGCCCACTTTGAACGTGAGTAAAGTCGCCACTCACCCTCAATTTCACGAAGCTCAAATCCTCGCTCCGGACCCCCGGTCTTACCGTTGTAGTCGGCGGCCAGCCCACGCAGGGTCCCCTCAACTTCCTCGACCGGGATCTGAAGTGTTTGCGCCAGCTGCTGGGGAGCCACCGGTTCGAGGGCGACCATGAGGATTGCTTCAATCGCTCCCCGAAGGTCAACCGACTGTAGGAAGTCCTCAGGCTCAACTCCATTTTCAGTGCTCATGTGCCACCTCTTTATCTTGATGCCTGTCCGCCATCTCCTCAGCTACCTGAGCGCCTGGCGTTGACACGACCCATTCGACCCTTAGGGTCTCCATCGGACCGTCCTGGTGAAACTCGAGGTTGCCCTGGCGGTAGAGCTGGAGCAGGGCGAGGAACCGGGTGACAACTACCGCAGAGTTGGCCGCGTCCTCTACCAGTTCGGCAAATGTATGGGAGATTCCTCTGCGTAGCCGAGCACTGACGATACCCAGCTGCTCGTCGAAAGAGGCCGCTGGAAGGGCCACGTGTTGGGCTTCATCCGGGCGCGGCTTCTCGGAGAGTGCGTTGGCGGCCAGACTGGCAAAAAATTCGGGAGTTGCATTCCAACGCAGCTCAGGGAGGAGAGAGGCATAGGGCTCTTGAAGCGGCACAGCCCTGGCGACCGCGCCCGCATTCTTACTCCACCAACCCTGCAGCACTTCGGAAACCTGCTGGATAGCTCGGTACTGCAGCAACCGAGCGAAAAGTAGGTCCCGTGCCTCAAGATCCTCATCCAGCACCCCGTCATCCACACCGGTCTGAGGAAGAAGCGCTGCGGCCTTCATGTTGAGCAGGGTAGCTGCCACCACAAGAAAGTCTGTGGCGGAGGAAAGGTCGGGATCGCGCCGAATATAGGTGAGGAACTCCCCCGTTACTGCGGCGAGCGCGACCTCGGTAAGGTCCATTTGCCTCCGGGCGATCAGCCGCAGAAGAAGATCAAAAGGTCCGGTGAAGTTATCGAGAGTGACCCCGAACTCGCGTAGTGAGGCCGGCCCGTAGGTCGTGTCGTCCTCAAGGGCCGGGACTTCCTTTGCCACACCGACCCAAGGTTGCTGCCCCATCCTCGGCTAGGGGGCATCTCCGCGGGCTACCACCTCGCGTGCAAGTCGGAGGTAGGCTTTCGAACCCGCGTGGTTTGGCGCGAACGTGAGGATGGGTTCAGTCGCGACCGAAGCATCGGGGAACTTGACGGTACGACGGATCTCAGTGTCGAACACAAGATCTCCGAATGCCTCGTTAAGACGATCAAGAACCTCACGAGAGTGGAGGGTACGAGTATCGACGAGGGTCGGGACAATTCCGTCAATCTTGAGACGCGGATTGATACGGTCACGCACCATCTCAATTGTCTCTACCAGCAGAGCCACCCCGCGGAGCGCGAAGAACTCAGTGGCTACAGGAATGATGACACCGTGTGCGGCTGTCAGTGCGT
>CAMFDH010000185.1 GCA_945949035.1 uncultured Actinomyces sp. | reverse complement strand
CTGACCCCGAAGTTCCGAACTTCCCTTAACCACACCAAATCCTTCCGCTGCCCCGAGCAGTGCAAAACACCGCATTGCGCCATGGACTACGGTGATGACATGCACACCGGCGATACGGATTTCGAGTACGAGCGCCGTTTTATCGCGCTCTCTTTACCCACTGACCTTCTTGTTGATAATAAGCCAGACGTGATCGTCCAAACTTACTTCCTTGCGTCAGAGGGGTATGGACTACGGGTTCGACTCCAGGCAACCCAGCCCGAAGAGATTCTGCCCATGAGTCTCGACGGTAAGGAAGCCGTTGCGCTATTTGCGGACCGATTTGACCTCTGCATGCTCACCGTCAAGGGCCCCTACATCGGGGGGACACGCTATGAAGCAGAGCGTCCCATCGATATTGGTGTTGGCGTGCAGATGAGCCTCCTTGGCGGCCTCACCCTCGCGAAGCGACGCTACGGGGTTTGGCTTGGCCAGGACGGCTGGGTGATCGATGAGTTCACGGGTGAGAATCGTCCGCTGATCGTCGCCGAATGCGAACGAACCTCCCCGGTCATCGACCTCGAGATACCCTCGTTTGTCACGGCTGAGATCACCGGGGATTCCCGGTTCTCTAACGACGAGCTGGTCAACAACCCCTACGCAAACTGGAACAGCACCTACCTGGAAGAGCTTGCCTCCCTCACCTCCCGCTTTGAAAGCGGGTTCGGTGAGAACAGGCATTTCTCAGCCTAGGCAACCTGCTACATACGGTCGGGGGCAGTGACTCCCAGCAGTCCGAGGCCGTTGGTGAGCACCTGTGAAACTGCGTCGTTGAGCCAGAGGCGGGCAACATGGGCGTCGGTAACTTCCTCCCCCGCCCGTGGTGTCACGCGGCACTGTGAGTACCAACCGTGGTAGGTCGAAGCCAGGGACTCGAGGTAGCGCGCCACCCGGTGTGCCTCACGCATGGAGGCCGCCTGCGCTACCAGAGCCGGGAACTGGGCCAGCGCCCCGAGCAGCTCTTTGTCAGCGGGGTGATCCAGCAGTTCCGGGTGGAACCCGGCCTCCTTTGACACACCGTGCTCGGCAGCATTCCGCGCCACCGAGCAGGTGCGCGCATGGGCGTACTGCACGTAGTAAACGGGGTTGTCGTTGGTGTTCTGGGTCAGAATGTCGAGGTCGATAATCAGCTTGGTATCGGCCGAAACGCGAACCATCGCATAGCGCGCCGCATCAACACCAACCGCATCGACCAGGTCCTCCTGGGTCACAACGTTTCCGGCGCGCTTCGACATGCGAACTGCTACGCCATCCTTCACCAGGTCAACCAGCTGGCCAATGATGATCTGCATGTTGACCCCCGGAGTGTCCCCAAGGGCCGCGCAGACTGCCATCATTCGTCCGACGTAGCCGTGGTGATCGGCTCCAAGAAGGTAGATGGCGGTATCGGCTCCGCGTTCACGCTTATCCAGGTAGTAGGCAACGTCCCCTGAAAGGTAGGCCGGCTCACCGTCGGATTTGATGAGGACGCGGTCCTTATCGTCACCAAAGTCAGTTGACCGCAGCCACAGGGCACCGTCACTCTCGAAGATGACACCTCGGTCACGAAGAGCGTCGATAGCGCGGTCAACCGCACCCGATTCGTGAAGGGAGTCCTCGTGGAAGTAGACATCGAACGCGACGCGGAAGTCGGCCAGCCGCGCCTTGATCTCTTCGAACATGATCGCCACGCCCTCACGGCGGAACACCTCAAGGGCATCCGCATCGTCGAGTGTGGCGGGATCCGGGCGGCCCGCAGCTTCTTCGGAGGCGCGAACACTGTCGGCAATCTCAGTGATGTAGAGGCCGCCGTAACCATCTTCTGGTGGCTGCTGGCCGCGGGAGCGCGCCAGCAGGGAGGCGGAGAAGCGGTCGATCTGCGCCCCGTGATCATTGAAGTAGTACTCACGGGTCACATCGGCACCCGAAGCTTCAAGCAGGCGCGCCAGGGCATCACCGACCGCGGCCCAGCGAGCCCCACCCAGGTGAACAGGGCCGGTCGGGTTAGCCGAGACAAACTCGAGGTTGATCTTCTGACCGGCCAGAGCATCGTTCGATCCGTAGGCCGTCCCTGCCTCAAGAATGGTTCGAGCCAGTTCGCCGGCCGAGGCAGCATCAAGACGGAAGTTGAGGAAGCCTGGACCGGCGACCTCCGCGGCCGCGATACCGTCCTCTTCACGAATGCGGGCAGCGAGAAGCTCGGCTAGTTCGCGGGGGTTCATGCCCGCCTTCTTCCCCAGGCGCATGGCCACGTTGGTTGACCAGTCTCCGTGTTCGCGAACACGCGGGCGCTCAACCACGATTTCTACTGGGACATCTTCTTCAGCGATGACAATGTCTCCTTCAGCAGAGGCCGAAAGGAGTGTCTGGCGGATCAATCTACCGAGTTCTTCTGGGGTCATGGAGCCAGATTAGTCGGTCGGGAGGCGGTTTTGACACTACAGGGACGTCTCTGGGACACGTTGACTGATAGTTCTCACACTTCGCGGTTATCCACAGGTACCTTCCCCCGATGAGGCGGCATGAGTCACGGGTGGGACATTCTTGATCGCACTGGTAACTCTCTGGAGCAAAGGGGAAGCAGATGCCGCCTGATGACTGCCCGTCCTGGTGCAGCCGAGAGCACGAAGACTTTTCTTCCAGTGAACTGAAGCCTGCCCATGGCGAGGACTTCAGTGACTACATCCACTCAACCTCATATGCGCCGGTTCCAGCCGTCACCCTGCGTCAGTTCGGTGCTGGCGTAGCCACGATTCAGAACGAGGCGCTCGAAGTCGTCCTCTTCCAATACCAGTTTCATCGAGGCCCACCCGGACCGGATATCGCCCAGGAAGAGTGGGTTTTCATCGGAGGTGATGAGAATGCCCTCACCGTAACTCGGGAGAGCGCCAAGCGGCTCTACCGACAGTTGGGGACAGTGTTGGCCTACTAGGGACAAAGCTGCCTCTAGCGTTCGGCGCCCTATTGAAGCTCGGGAAGATCACGCGCCGGAAGGATATCTTCGACACCCACGTCAAGCGCATTCGCTATTGAGACCAGCGTCGTGAGGGTCGGATTGGCAGTTTCGCCCTGGCTATCCAGGCCCCGCTCCAGGCGCTGGTAGGTGTACCTCGAAAGACCCGAGGCATAAGCCACGCCCTCCTGGGACATCTGTCGATCCCGACGAACGCTGTACAGGACGTCCCCTAGCTCCCGGGCGTACTCAGCCCACGCCTCGGAGTCACGGAGTTTCGACATGAGAACACCGTCCCGGACGGGCCCCATAAATACGACCTCATAGACTAGGCCACTTATATATGGCATCTCTGAGTGGAAGCTACCCTATGGTGAGAGGGGCTTCAATGCCCTCTGTACTGCACCTTTGTAGATTTCTTAGGCCCGACGGGATCCGGGTTCATCACATTGAACGGGCCAGGTGTTCGTCCATGATCTCTCGGGCAGCTAAGGTGATGTCCCTCCAGCGGGGCTCGGTGCCTCCGGCCTCGACCTGACGCACGAACTCCTCAAGTTCAAAGTGCATGCCCTCGACCGGCGCCGGGTGCGGGGCG
>CAMFDH010000184.1 GCA_945949035.1 uncultured Actinomyces sp. | reverse complement strand
TCGACTGGACCAAGTCGTACAGTGCAACCTTTGAGTCCAATCAGGCCATCCCCGTTTGCAACTTCGTCCCGGGTACCGCCACCAGCCCGCCTGGGTCAACCCAAATTGTTGCTGGCGGCACCGGCTGGTCTCCACTGGCAGAGGAAGGCGATTTGACGGGGCAGAACCAGGGACTGTTCATCCAGTTCAATCAGGGCCCTGACAACATAACCCTCAGTAAGGAAAACTATTCGGCCAGCCTCGTTCGGCAGGACGAATGCGAGGTCTATTACCGCAGCAACGGTGTGGCCTATGGTGGCAAAGTGAAGGTTACCGTTCCAGCGGGGACCGTGAAGCCATCTGAAAGTCACACCGGGTTTATTGTCCGCCAGCACTGGACTGCTCCGCACTACACGAAACCTGGTGAGTGGATTGAGGTTAAGGTGGCTGCAGGAAGCAATCTCCCTCCCGAGGGTGCCAATGTGACCAAGACTGTCAAAAGCCAGCTCCCATCTGTCAATGCGGAGCTAACCAACACTGATGATGCTGTTCAGCTGAACTACGGTCTTGTGCTGGATAAGACCTACACAGGTACTAAGCTCTTTCACCGCGTAGGCGACGAGATTGAGTATCAGGTGCGCGTGACATCCCCGAAACTTGAGGTCAAAAATGTCCATGTGAAGGATGCTCTCCCACCGGAGCTGGAGTATGTTGACTCATCTGACGGTGGCGTCTACAACAGGGCTAGCCATTCGATCACTTGGCCTCCAATTGCCATGCTCGAAGCGGGAGGTGGAACACGAGCCTATACTGTCAAGGCTAAAGTGAAGCAGCTTTCTCCGACCCCAACAGAGTCCTACGAGGTTGTTAATAGAGCTCGGACGTGGACGGTGGACGGGAATGCATGCGCCCGCACTGGCAATGCGGACGACAGCCCTCTGTCTAATGACGGGTACTACTACAACGCGAATGCCTGCGAGGATAAGGACACCCAGGTGGTGGTTCCTGATCCGACTAAGGTTTTGTTTGATCCCGAGGGTGATCCGCTAACTAACGGCTCTATGTTGGCTCCGGGCGGGTCATATATCGCGCGGGTGACGGGGTCTTTGGGTGTCGATGATATGGACCTGTTCTTGCGGGATGTTATTGAGCCTGACAGCGTCTATGTGGGCGGAACGTCCGCGGATGATACCTCGAAGATATATGTAGAAAATGCCGACGGTGCTCGCGTTCCAGCAGCGATTACTGTTACTCGTAGTGGCGGTAAAGTGGTAGTTCAGGCGAAGGTTTCTAACGTAGAGGCTGGGAACTACACACTGGTTGTGCCCACGACAGACAATGGGACCAACTCCTCGGGCGAGATCACTGACTACCCCGAGTCCTGCTGGGCGAACCCTAGCGACTGTGCTTCCGGTGGGTCTTGGACGGTTGCAAAGACCACTCCGACCCCATCAAAGAGTTGGATTCTGTCGGCAGATGGAAGCTTGACTACAGATACGACGATCAATGGCAAGAAGCTTGTCCCCGGTGACGCAGTGTCCGGTCAGGTCAAGGGTTCGGTGCCGGCCAATCTGTCGTCCCCGTTTAGTGCCTATGAGATAGCCGATGATTGGACTAACGCATCAAAGGCTGTTGACTTTACATATCCGGGAACGGCGAGGGTCACCTTAGAAACCCAGGGGACCTCTCGCGATGTAACTTCGATGTTCGACTTCGAGGTTATCAATGGTGCGGGCGGCAAGTATGTAACGGTAGCTACTGCGCGTCCCGCATTTCTTGCGCTCACCGAGGGACTACCAGCCAAAGCAACAGTTCTGCTCACAGTGGCGGGTACTGTCAAAGATAACGTTTTGAAGCCCGGTGAGACGCTTACAGTCACTAATGGTGGTTGGGAGAAGTGGAACAATAAGAAGGTTACGACAGATGACCCGCCATTGCTTGTTGAGACACCGAAACCTAACAAGGTCTGGTCGGCTACCGCAGATGGAGCGTTGAAGTACAGCGATCCCGATCATTCATCGGCGGTCGGCAGTGATGGGAAGACGTTCATTGCAGGCGACAGCGTGTGGGCTGTCGTGAATGGTGGCATACCTGAGGGGCTCGCTCGTTTGACGGCGTACTCTATCGAAGACAACTACGTCGAGGCTGCCAGCTACGTGAACTTCAGCAAGTCCACTGTGGCGAATGCAAAGATCAGGGTTTACTACGATGCTCGCAGTAAAGCATCTGAGCCGGTTCGCTTGGTTGAAGTTACGGACATGTTTGCTGTTACCAATCGAGATTCTCGGATTGTGGCTACCGCCAATCTCGATTTCATTAAGATGGTCAATGCGGCGCTTTCCGGTAACGCCACCTTCAAGCGTGAGGTTCGGCTGGTCGTGGAAGGCACCATCTTGGATACCGAGATGGGCCGTGACGATGATGCGATCGAGATTCGTAACACGGGGCGCGAACAGTGGAACCAAGATGGGGAGTACTCGAACACCCCGAGCATTTTCACGGACATCCCCAAGCCAGACAAGGTGTGGGTGCTGGATAAGAACGGGGCTCTAACAACGGAGGATCCGAACTGGACTAACAGTGCCGGCGCAGACGGACAAGTACTTGTTCCGGGTGACACTATTTATGCTGTGGTCAATGGGCGTATCCCTGCTCATTTGGCGAAAGCATTTGATAGTTACGTGCTTACCGATAACTGGTCAGCATCGAAGGCTTATGTTGATTTCTCGGATGCATCTAAGGCTGAGGTGTACTTTGGTGGCGCGAATGTCACCCACGAGTTCACTATCAAGGTGGATGCTGCTAAAGGCATCACAACCGCGACCGCGAAGCCAGAGTTTTTGGCTCGCACCGGCGACCTGCCTGCGGATGTGGCTACCAAACTCATTTTGGGTGGCAGCTTCCGTCTTGGCGTAGACACCAAGGGTGAGGAGGTGAAGGTCATCAACTCTGGCTCGGAGACTTGGAACAACAAGACCCAGCCAGCAAATGACCCGCCCGCGTTCGTGCGCAGCCCCGAAGTAACCAAGAACTGGGTTCTCGGTGCGGACGGATCCCTAGGGGTTGGCACCAGCGTGACCGTGAACGATAAGACCTTCGTTCCCGGTGACGATATTGGGGCTATCGCTAACGGTATCCTCCCGAAGAACCTGGCGGACAACCTCTCGGCCTACTCCATAACAGATGACTGGTCTCAGGGCCTAGGGTTTATGGTTCTGGATCAAGCACGGGTCTACATCGACGGAGCCGACCGCACATCAGAGTTCAACATCAAGATCGACACGGCCAAGGGCGTCACCACCGCAACCGCGAAACCATCCCTCCTGTCAACCACCAAGGGACAAACCCGCGACCGCAAGGTGACGCTAAACGTGTGGGGAAAGATTGTTCTCAGCCCAGCTAAGGACTGCTCCACCCAAGGCACCGCCAACACCACTAACGGCAACGGATGCTCTATCAAGAACACCGTGGAAGAAAAGTGGAACAACAAGGTAGTTGAGGGAACAGACTCCCCCAACATCTTCATCCGCGACCCTAAGCCAGACAAGGTGTGGGTGCTGGATAAGAACGGGGCTCTAACAACGGAGGATC
>CAMFDH010000183.1 GCA_945949035.1 uncultured Actinomyces sp. | reverse complement strand
TCCCGCCTTTGGCGGGTTGGGAGGATCCCACGCGAAAAGCCATCGGTTAGGCTTAAGATGTGAGTACAGACTTCGCCCAGGCCATTGACGCGCTACGAACCACCATGGACAACATCGTTGCGGTTTCGGATCCCGAGCACATCCGGTCCGAAATCGCCCGCCTGTCTGAAGCCGCAGCGGCCCCTGATCTTTGGGACGATGTCGATGCGGCCCAGAAGGTGACTTCAGAGCTGAGCCACTACCAGTCAGACCTAGAGCGACTTCAGAAGGTTATCGACCGTATCGATGACCTTGAAGCCCTGGTCGAAATGGCTGAGGAGTCGGATGAGGTCGCAGAAAAGCAGGAGATCTTTGACGAGGCCGAAGTCGACATCGCCAAACTCCAGAAGGACATTGCGGATCTTGAGATTCGCACGCTCCTCGATGGTGAATACGACGAGCGCCATGCCGTCGTCACGATCCGCTCTGGAGCCGGCGGAGTAGATGCTGCTGATTTCGCCCAGATGTTGATGCGCATGTACCTGCGCTGGGCGGAACGCAAGGGTTACAAGACGCGCGTCCTTGACACCTCCTATGCCGAAGGCGCGGGAATCAAGTCGGCAACCTTTGAGGTCGAAGCCCCCTATGCCTACGGAACTCTCTCGGTTGAATCGGGGACACACCGCCTGGTGCGAATCAGTCCTTTTGACAACCAGGGTCGCCGCCAAACAAGTTTTGCGGCGGTTGAGATCATCCCCCTCATTGAGACCACCGACCAGATTGAGATCCCGGAGTCTGAGCTGAAGATCGATGTCTTCCGCTCCTCGGGACCCGGTGGTCAGTCTGTGAACACCACTGACTCGGCCGTTCGCATGACTCACCTTCCGACGGGAATCGTTGTTTCCATGCAGGACGAAAAGTCTCAGATTCAGAACAGGGCGGCAGCGCTTCGTGTTCTTCAGTCCCGTTTGCTCATCCTGAGGCATGAGGAAGAAAAGGCGAAGAAGGACGAGCTGAAGGGTGACGTCAAGGCGTCGTGGGGAGACCAGATGCGCTCCTACGTCCTCCAGCCATTCCAGATGGTGAAGGACCTGCGCACAGACCATGAGTCCGGAAACACTCAGGCCGTGTTTGATGGTGAACTGGATGACTTCATCAATGCTGGTATCCGCTGGAGGAAGAACATTCAGCGGGACTACTAGTCCGGTGACTAGCTGAACAGTATGGATTAGGGCGCGCCTCTTCATTTCGAGGACGGCGCGCTCTTACTCTTTAGTGGTGTGCGCCCAGGCGCCGACCTCGACAAACCAGTCTGCGAGTAGTGAGAGATGATCCGTTTCGAAAATGTCACCAAGGTGTACGCCAGGGGCGCCGCGCCGGCGCTGGATGACGTGTCTCTTGAGATTGAACGTGAAGAGTTTGTCTTCCTGGTCGGAAAGTCCGGCTCTGGCAAGTCAACCTTCCTCCAGCTCACCCTCAGGGAACAGCGCGCCACCAAGGGCGAGGTCTGGGTTCTGGGTCGCGACCTGACGAAGCTGTCTCAGTGGCGGGTTCCGAAGCTGCGCCGCCAGGTGGGAACCGTGTTCCAGGACTTCCGGCTGCTCCCGCAAAAGTCTGTCTACGAAAATGTTGCCCTTGCCATGCAGGTGATTGGAAAGCCGCGGCATAGCATCGCTGCCGCTGTCCCCGAGGTGATCGAAATGGTGGGGCTGCAGGGCAAAGAGGAGCGACTTCCGAGTGAGCTTTCGGGCGGTGAAGAACAGAGGGTGGCGATCGCGCGGGCCATGGTGAACCGTCCGCCGCTTCTTCTTGCCGATGAGCCCACGGGAAACCTAGATCCGGAGACCAGCCTGGGGATCATGCGCCTACTTGATCGAATCAACCGCTCGGGTACGACCGTTGTCATGGCCACCCATGACTCAAAGATCGTCGACCAGATGCGCAAGCGCGTCATTGAGCTCGAGGACGGACGCGTCATCCGTGACCAGAACCGTGGCGTCTACGGGGGGACACGCTAACCATGCGATTGCGATTTGTACTTTCCGAGACCGGTAAGGGTCTCGCTCGAAACAAGGCCATGGCTGTTGCCGTTGTCATCGTCACCTATGTCTCCCTGCTCTTTGTGGGTGTGGCAGCTCTGGCGCAGATCCAGGTGAACATGCTGAAGAGCGACTGGTACGACAAGATCGAGGTTTCGATCTACATGTGTGCCATCGACGATCGTGCCCCCTCCTGTGATCTCCAGGAAGCGACTGAGGAGCAGATCGATGAGGTTCGCACCCGTCTGGCTTCAGCCGACCTCGAACCTTATGTCGAAAAGGTCTATGAAGAGACCAAGGAGGAGGCTTTTGAAGCCTTCCAGCAGGCTTACGGTGACACGGCTCTGGCTGACTGGACCAGTGCGGACATGCTCCAGTTCTCCTTCAGGGTGAAGCTGGTCGATCCCGAACAGTACGAGATCATCCAGGAAGAGTTCGGTGGGAGCCCCGGTGTTTCCGAGGTCCGTGACCAACGTGAACTTGTTGAACCGATGTTCAACGTCATCGAGAAAGCAAAGATGCTGTCACTTGCCCTGGCAGCCATCATGGTGGTCGCAGCCGTTCTGCTGATCACGGTGACTATTCGTCTCAGTGCCATGAGCCGTGAACGCGAAACCCAGATCATGCGCCTTGTGGGGGCCTCAAACCTCTTCATTCAGGCACCATTCATGATTGAGGGCGCCGTTGCAGCTCTCGTTGGTGCTGGTCTTGCCGTTGGCACCCTGTTTGGTGGGGTGCACCTTCTGGTCAACAACTGGCTTGCAGACTCATTCACATGGGCTCGTTTCATCGGATATTCCGATGTTTGGCTGATTACGCCCCTACTGGTGGGGGCCGCCCTTCTGTTAGCCTTGGTGGCATCCGCGATCTCCTTGGCCAAGTACACGCGAGTGTGACAAATGAAGACATCTGAGCGTTCCAGGAAGCAGACAAAAACGCGCCGACTCTGGGTGCAGATAGCAGCTGCCGTCGGCGCGGTTGCGCTTGTCCTCATGATGGTTCTGGCCATGCCCGTTCCCGGTGCTAATGCTGATGAGCGGGAAGATGCGGTAAAGCGCAGGGATGAGAGCCAGGCTAGGGTCGATTCCCTCAAGGACGAGGTTCTTGGGATTGACACTGAGCTCGCTGAACTTTTCAAACAGGCCGAGCAGACCAAGATTGATTTGGCCAACGCTCAGATTGAGCTTGCAGATGCCGAGGCCGAACTGGCAGCGGCCCAGCGTCACCTCAGTTCTGTGCGGTCCGAGCTCGATGAAGCAGAGTCAGAACTTCAGAGCCTGACAGAGGCTGTCGGTGTCTCAACAGAGAATGAGCAGTACCTGACCCAGGCGGTTGGCGGCATGGCCCGTGAACTCTACCGGGGGACTTCGACCTCACCCATGCAGGTCGTCATGTCGTCCGAGGGAACGGCAGAGATCAGTAGTCGAGCGGCCGCGGCTAGCGCCCTCGGAAGAGTCCAGTCAAAGGCACTTGACGAAGCTCGATCTTCCCTTGTGGTGCAAAAGAACCAGCAGGAGCGGCAGACAGCGGTTACAGAACGAATCGGCCTTCTTGAGGTCGAGGCAGAAGC
>CAMFDH010000182.1 GCA_945949035.1 uncultured Actinomyces sp. | reverse complement strand
ACCCGCTCCGGCGCCTGCATATCAGCGAGGACGAAGGTAGTTCCATACCTCCGGCGACCTCGATCGTGCGTTCAGAGACTCAAACAGCCGCGGTCCGCAGCGTGGTGAGACGGTTCGCCACCGCTGAGGCGGGAGCCCTGCCAAGCAGGTGGAGAAGAGGTGTGGTGCAGCGGGTCGAGGACGGTGTTGCCGACCTGATAGATGCGGTCGACTCGGACCTCGGCCGCATTCCGCGGAATCTCGTCCGCCGTCCGGCCTGGTGGAGCGTAGCTCAGGGCAGTCAGCTGGTAGCAGCCACGGCGGCAGCTGTCGGTCTTTTGTGGCTGGCCGCCTACTGGGTGGCAGATCTACTCAAGATCGCACTTCCGACGCTCCCGTACTGGGGACCACTCCCGGTCCCGACGGCCCTGCTGGCTGGCGGTCTGGCCCTCGGCTGGTTGCTCGCGGTTCTCGCTCGGTTCGCGCTCAAGTCAGGACAGTCGAGGACGGAGAACCGGGTGCGCCAGCACCTCGACAAGCAGATCCTCGGCGAGGCAAGAATCTTTGTCCTGCTCCCCCTGGAGACAGGGCTTCGTGAGTTCGGGGAGTTCACCGCGGCGCTTGAACAGATCTCCCAAGTGCGGGGGGACTAGCCGAGCTGCTCCGAGACCTCCAGCCAGCGCAACTCGAGATCCTCGACCTCATCTTCAAGCGCTGAGATCGCCTGCATCTTCTCTGCAAGAAGGGTGAAGTCGGACTGGTCTAGGTTGGCCAGGCCTTCGCGATCAGAGGCTGCTTGCTCCGATACCTTTGTCATGCGACGCTCGATAGCGGCCAGCTCCTTCTCAAGCTGTCTGCGCTGGGCGCCCGATTGAACCTCGGACTGTTCTCCGGATGCTGCCTCGGGGGACGGGGTCGATTGGCCACTGACAAGAGTCAGGTACTGGTCAACCCCACCGGGGAGGTGGCGCAGGCCTCCGTCAAGGATCGCGTACTGCACATCGCTGACGCGCTCCAGGAGGTAGCGGTCGTGAGAGACAACGATGAGTGTTCCGGGCCAGGTGTCAAGCAGGTCTTCCATGGCGGTGAGCATGTCCGTGTCAACATCGTTGGTGGGCTCATCAAGGATGAGGACGTTGGGCTGACTGAGCAGAATGAGCAGCAGCTGCAGTCGCCTCTTCTGGCCCCCTGAGAGTTCACCAACGCGGGCCTGAAGGTGGGCCTGCTTGAACCCGAGCCGCTCAAGGAGTTGGGCGGGAGTCATTTCCTTCCCATCCACCTCGAAGCTGGTCTTGGTTCGCCCAAGCACCTCTCGGACCCTCTCGTCCTCGATCTCGGTGAGGGCGGAGAACTGCTGGTCGAGGATCGCAAGCTCGACGGTTTTGCCGTGACGGACTCGACCTGAAGTGGGTTTGAGGGCGCCCGAGATGAGGCCGAGCAGCGTCGACTTACCGGCCCCGTTGGCGCCAAGTAGCGCGATTCTTTCACCCGGAGCTATCCGCCAGGTCACGTCGCGGACAATCTCTCGGGACGAGGCCGACTCGGGGTCGTAAGAGAAGGACACGTCCTCGAGGTCAACCACGAGTTTGCCGAGGCGGGAGGTTGCCAGGCGGCTCAACTCGACGCTGTCGCGCGGGGCAGGGATGTCTTCGATGAGGGCGTTGGCCGCGTCGATGCGGAACTTGGGTTTCGCGGTGCGGGCCGGTGCGCCACGACGCAGCCACGCCAGTTCCTTGCGCATGAGGTTCTGTCGCTTGGTTTCAGTGACGCTCGCGATGCGATCACGTTCGACGCGCTGCAGGACGTAGGAGGCGTAGCCGCCCTCGAACGGTTCGACGATCCCGTCGTGTACCTCCCAGGTGTGGGTGGAGATCTCGTCGAGGAACCAGCGGTCGTGAGTAACAACGACGAGGCCGCCGGCGTTCTTGGTCCACCTTGTCCTGAGGTGTTCTGCCAGCCAGGCGGTGCCCTGTAGATCGAGGTGGTTGGTTGGTTCGTCCAGGATAAGGACGTCCCACTCACTGACCAGCAGGGCCGCGAGGGCGACGCGACGGGCCTGACCACCGCTGAGACCGCCGACAGTCCCCTCCCATTCGAGGTCGGAAACCAGGCCCTCAATGACCTGACGCACTGTGGGATTGCTCGCCCAGATGTGCTCCGGAGTGTCACCGACGATCGCCTCTGCGACCGTCATCTCGGCCGGGAGGGTATCCCTCTGGTTCAGATAGCCGATCCGGAGGTCCTTGCGGGGGACCACGGCACCGCTGTCGGGGGTGAGTTCACCGGCGATTAGCCGCAGAAGCGTGGTTTTGCCATCGCCGTTACGCCCGACGATACCGATCCGTTGCCCCTCGCTGATGCCGAAGGTCACGTGATCGAGGACGGTGTGAGTAGGGAAGGAAACGGTCGCGTCTTCGACGCCAAGTAGGTGGGCCACGCGGCAAGGTTAGCCCACAGTTGGAGTTTTCGAGTTTGCAGAGCCTGTGACACAATGGCGATTGCTTTCCGCCCTGGTGTAATGGCAGCACAGGGGTTTTTGGTGTCCTTAGTCCGGGTTCGAGTCCTGGGGGCGGAGCGAAGTGCTTAATTCGCGCAACCTAAGGGGAAAGCAAGTGAGCGGGATCATCACAACTGGAGAGAAACGCCTCGTTCTCGCCAGTGGTCGTGCACATCCAGAACTAGCAGATCAGGTCGGAAGCGCTCTTGGGTGCGATGTCATACCAACTTCCGCATACGACTTCGCAAACGGAGAAATCTACTTCCGATTCGGTGAGTCGGTTCGCGGTGCGGACGTCTTCATCATCCAGTCCATGACGTCACCGATCAACAAGTGGCTCATGGAACAGCTCATCATGATTGATGCTGCCAAGCGGGCATCCGCCAAGCGCATCACAGTGGTGGCTCCCTTCTATCCCTACGCTCGCCAGGACAAGAAGCACAAGGGACGCGAACCCGTCTCAGCCAAGCTTGTTGCGGACCTCTACAAGGCCGCTGGTGCGGATCGTGTCATGAGTGTTGACCTGCACGCTGCGCAGGCTCAGGGCTTCTTTGACGGACCGGTTGACCACCTCTGGGCGATGCCCGTCCTCGTCGACTACGTGCGCCAGAGGATTGATCCCGAGAAGGTCGCGGTTGTTTCCCCCGATGCCGGACGTATTCGTGTGGCAGAGAAGTGGGCTGCCAAGCTCGGTAACTGCCCGCTGGCGTTCGTGCATAAGACCCGTGACACCTCGCAGGCGAATGTCGCCGTAGCGAACCGGGTTGTTGGTGACGTTCGAGGTCGACAGTGCGTCATCGTTGACGACCTCATCGACACAGGTGGAACGATCACGGAAGCTATTCGTGTGCTCTTCCAGGAGGGCGCTGCCGAGGTCATCGTTGCGGCGACCCACGGTGTGCTCTCTGATCCGGCCGCTGAGCGGCTCGCTGGATCGGGTGCCTCTGAGGTCATCATTACGGACACCCTGCCTGTCACCCCGGAGCAGCAGTTCGAGCAGCTGACGATTCTCTCGGTCGCTCCACTTCTGGCCCGTGGTATTCACGAGGTGTTTGAGGACGGCTCTGTCACCTCGATGTTTGATGGTGAGGCCTAGATAGTTTCAAGCGAATGCGTCACCGCGA
>CAMFDH010000181.1 GCA_945949035.1 uncultured Actinomyces sp. | reverse complement strand
AGGTCGCCAGCTTGAGGAACTCGGACGGCTGGATGACCTGACCTGTCCCCGGGATGGGTAGCCAGTTGGTATTGCCGCCCTCACCGATGCCGACAAAGTACACGGCAATCTGCAGCAGCAACGCAATCAAGAAGACGGTGGGCGCAATTTTCTCCCACAGGCGCGCGGGTATAAGCGCGGCACCGAGGGCGGCACCGAGGGCCAGAACGGCAATCCCGACCGTCTTGAGGAACGGGACGTAGGGGTTCACCCCCATCGCAATATTGGTTACCGCGCTTGCCGAGAAGCCCATCAGTAGGCCAAACAGCGCTAAGAAAACAGCAGGAACCAGGATGAGGTAGTAGGTGGTGATGGGTGAAGGAGGCTTCGGCTCTGAGTTTGAGGGGGCAAACTTGATCTTCGGCACCCGCTGGCGAAGGGTTCGCTTCGGCGTGGACTGAGAAGACATGTCCCTACCCCTCACCTCCGACAACTTCTTTCACCGCACTGACGAACACATCCCCCCGTTGCGAATAGTTCGCAAACTGATCCCAGGACGCGCAGGCCGGCGCGAGTAACACGCTATCGCCCGGTTCCGTCATTTTGAGGCAGGCGCGCACGACTTCCTTCATCCACTCCCGAGGTTCACCGTCACCGGAAACCGCAGTCACAGGGAGTTGAGGGGCGTGCTCGGCCAGGAGGCGGAGTATTTCCTGCTGGTCAGAACCGATTACCACCACCGCCTTGACCCTGTCCGCGGCAGTGGCGATCAAACTGGAAAGATCCTGGCCCTTCGTGTCACCCCCGAGGATCCATGCTGTAGTCCTGGGAAGCATGTTCTCAAGAGCAGCTGACGCCGCGTGGACGTTGGTTGCTTTTGAATCGTCAATCCAGGTCCTCCCGTCCTCGGTCGGCACCAGCGCGAACCTGTGCGGGGCCATCTTGAAGTCCCGCAGCCCCGCGATGATGTCCACTCCCGCTACACCCAGGGATCGTGCCAGTCCAGCCGCAGCCAGTGCATCTCGAACCAACGGTGATGAGGCGCCATCTCTATTGCTTAGAGCAGTTCTCAGCACCGGTACCTGGCTGAGGTCGGCAACTTCAGGTTCATCGTCCGCCGAGTCAAGGAAGGCCAGGTCAATCAAGACGCCATCGACGACTCCGATATCTCCACTGGCGACAACCCCGAAGGTCAGGGGCACTACGAGCGAGCCGTCAGAGTCAGCCGCAGAGCAAGCCATCGCTGCGACCACAGGATCGTCTGCGAATACCAGCCGAGCACGCTGGACACGGTCATAAACTCTGGATTTGGCTGAGCGGTAGGCCTCGATGCTTCCATGCCAGTCCAGGTGGTCTGAATCAACGTTGAGGCAAATACTTGCCCAGGGGGCGAGCGTGGCCGTCGTTGCCAACTGGAATGACGAAAGCTCGGCTACCAGTACCTCATGTCCCTCGGTGACGGCCCGGGTTACCGGATAGCCGATGTTTCCTGTCTCAATCGCGTCCAAACCTGCCCGGGCTAGGATTGCGCCGACCATGCCAACCGTCGTGGTCTTCCCGTTGGTACCGGTCACAGCGAGCCATCGGGCCGGGTCACTCTGGGCCGTCCCGATGCGGAAAGCCAACTCGACCTCACCAATCACATCCAGTCCGGATTGGCGCGTCAACTGGGAGATCGGCGACGACTCAGGAACCCCCGGGGACAGGACGACGAGGGCGGGTGCAAGCGCAATGATCTGTTCGGCAAGACGCGTGGCATCCGGGTCGCTACGCAATTCAAAGTGCAGCGGGTTGAGATCGTCAGGTAACTGCGTGGCGACTTGGTCAAACACTGTGACGCTGTAGCCGCGTTCATGCAGCAGACGGGCCGCCCCCCGGCCGGAGACACCGAGTCCTACCACTGCGGCACGAGGGTGGCTCACTGGAGTCCCGAAACCCATTCGAAGTAGAAGAGGCCGACCCCCGTTACGGCGAAGAGTGCCGACACAATCCAGAACCTGGTCACGATCGTCACTTCCTTCCACCCGGAAAGTTCAAAGTGATGGTGAAGCGGAGCCATCTTGAAGACCCGCTTGCCCGTCATCTTGAAACTGCCGATCTGGATGACATCCGAAAGAACCACCGCTACGAAAAGGCCGCCAATGACAACCGCGAGAAGCTCGGTGTGCGACATGATGGACAGACCGGCGAATGCTCCACCGAGGGCAAGCGAACCGGTGTCTCCCATGAAGATCTGTGCCGGGGAAGTGTTCCACCACAGGAATCCAATCAGGGCTCCGACCACGGCTGCCGAGAAGATCGCCAAGCTGAGCGGATCCCGCGTCTCATAGCAGACGTTCATCCCTCCGACGTGGCGGTAGCACGCCTGGCTGTACTGCCAGAACGAAATGATCGTGTAGGCCGAAAAGACTCCGATTGACGCACCGGTTGCCAAACCATCCAGGCCATCGGTGAGGTTGACACCGTTCGACCAGGCGGCCACCAGGAAGTTAATCCAGATGAGGAAGAGGATGACTCCGACGACCACACCCGCAAATGCGAGGTTGATTGAGACACCCCTGAAGATCGAAATTTCCATCGAACCCGGTGTTCGCCCGGAAGAGTTCGGCTTGAGCAGCAGGAGGGCGCCGAAAATGGTTGCCACTCCGACCTGTCCGATGACCTTCCCCAGGGGGTTGAGGCCGAGGCTGCGGTGCTTGCGAATCTTGATGAAGTCATCCAGGAATCCGACGGTGCCGAGACCCACGGTAAGGAACATCAGCAGCCACACCGAGTAGGAGGGCCAAGACCCGTTGACCCCGAAACCTACAAACACTCCCAGAAGCAAGGCAAAGATGATTCCGATGCCACCCATGGTGGGGGTCCCACGCTTCGTGAAGTGAGCCGTAGGACCATCCTGGCGGACAAACTGTCCGTACTCTTTCTTGACCAGGTACTTGATGAGAAGTGGGGTCCCGAAAAGACTGGCCAAGAATGCAATCGCGAAAGCGACGATCACGCCGATCATCGGCTAACCTCCGTGTGTTCGGTCAATACGCCCATTCGGCTCGATCCTACGCTTTCCCCAGTAGTGCTTCAGCAACCCGCCAGGCTCCCGATCCGTTCGATCCCTTGAGAAGAACCACGTCAGCTGTCTGAAGCTCCCCAAGAACAGCTTCAAGCGCCAAGTCCACCTCAGACGTCGAATAGGTCGTCACACCGCTACTCAGCGACTCCAGAAGTGGGGACGCACCCGCACCGATGGTAACTACGACATCGGGCTCGGCCTCGGCTAGCGCGAGACCAACCTCACGGTGAATTTCATCCGAACCTTCACCAAGTTCCAGCATCTCACCGAGCACCATGACGAGGCGCCGCCCCCTTCGAATGGAGTTTGCCGCTTCGAAAGAGGCCCGCATCGAGTCGGGGTTGGCATTGTAGGAGTCGTCGATCACCGTGACGGTGACAGACCTTCCATGTGCTGCTTCGACGAGGACGTCCTCAGTGATCGCCATCCGGTGAGGTGAGACCGGGGTGCTCTCTTCCAGGGAGCGCACCGCCTGAATGGTGGAGCAGCCCAGAGCGTAGTGCCCTGCCACTGCAGCCCGCGCATTACCGCCCTGGTGAAGTTCAGCTAGGCGC
>CAMFDH010000180.1 GCA_945949035.1 uncultured Actinomyces sp. | reverse complement strand
CTGCAGAAAGAGACCGGGGCTGCCGTCATCATGATTACCCACGACCTCGGAGTCGTGGCTGGCATGGCTGACAAGGTTTCGGTCATGTACGCCGGCAGGGTCGTGGAATCCGGACCCGTCGACGAAGTGTTCTACCGTCCGCACATGCCGTACACCATCGGTCTGCTCGGAGCACTTCCCCGCCCGGATGAAAAGTCTGACTCGGCCCTCGCGACCCTCGACGGCAATCCGCCTTCGATGCTGAAGAAGCCCACGGGTTGCCCGTTTGCGCCGCGTTGCCCCATGGCCGTTGAGGCGTGCCTGCAGGGTGAACCAAACCTTCAGCTTCTTTCCGATCCAGTTCTCGCCATTGAGAATGCTCGCGTCGAAGCCGCGGGTGAAGATCGTGGCCCTGACTTCGGTCTGCCCCACCGCGCGGCTTGCATCCGCCAGGATGAGATCGCGGAGCACGGCTGGCACTACAAGGATATCTACCCGATTCCCCGCCACATCGATCGCATGGCGGGGCGCCGCAGCCGTGATGAACGTGAGAACATTCTTGAGCTCACCAACGTCGTGAAGACCTTCCCCCTGATGAAGGGTGCGGTCTTCAAGCGACAGATTGGCTCGGTACACGCCGTCGACGGAATCTCCTTCCGCATCAAGGCCGGAGAGACCATGGGTCTGGTGGGTGAGTCCGGTTGTGGCAAGACGACCACTCTTCTCGAGATTCTCGACCTGCATGCCCCAGAAGAGGGCAAGATCGTGGTTCTGGGTAGGGATACCGCGCAGATTGGTAAGTCTGATCGCAAGAAGGTCCGTCAGGATCTTCAGGTTGTCTTCCAGGACCCCATGGCCTCGCTTGATCCGCGCATGCCGATCTCGGAGATCCTGGCTGAGCCCCTCAAGTACAACGGCTACAGCAAGACCCAGATCCAGGAGCGCATCGCAGAGCTGATCGAACTGGTCGGTCTTGAGCGCGCGCACCTAAACCGGTACCCCCGTCACTTCTCTGGCGGTCAGCGTCAGCGCATCGGCATCGCCCGGGCCCTGGCTCTAGAGCCGAAGCTGCTGGTCCTTGACGAGCCCGTCTCGGCCCTGGACGTCTCGATTCAGGCTGGTGTAATCAACCTGCTGGATGAGCTCAAGGCCAAGCTGGGACTGTCGTACCTCTTCGTGGCCCACGACCTCTCCGTCGTGCGTCACATTGCCGACCGGGTTGCGGTCATGTACCTGGGTGTCATTGTTGAGAAGGGTGACGTGGAAGAGGTCTTCCGCGCCCCGCAGCACCCCTACACCCAGGCTCTGCTCTCCGCTATTCCGGTCCCGGACCCCCGCCTTGAGCGCTCCAGGGAGCGAATCCTGCTCAGTGGTGACCTGCCCTCGCCAGCTGACCCTCCCTCGGGTTGCCGTTTCCGCACCAGGTGCCCGCTGTTCAAGCTGCTTCCTGAAGACAAGCAGCAGCTGTGTATTGACGAGCGCCCGGAGCTGAAGCCGCGCGAGGGTTCCTATGACATGCAGACCGCATGTCACTACCCGGAACCGCTTAACCCCTTCGTCCCCGATGTTGTCCACGATTTGGACGAGGAGGCGGCAGAAAACCGCTAATTTCTGTGGCCGCCCTCTCAAATTGTGGGTATTTGGTCACGGTTTAGGCTCAAAACGCACCGGCTCGCCCCTCTCGGGCGGGCCGGTTCTGCATCGCCGCCTAGGGTGGTGAAGTCTGTACACGATTCAATATGGAGGATTTTTGATGCGACGCTCATTGCGTGTCTTCGCAGCAACCGCCGCCGTAGCTGCCCTGGGTCTTGCTGGTTGTTCCAGCGGTTCCAGCGGCCAGTCCGGTGACGCAAGTGGTTCGGAAAACGGTGCATCCGAAGCCGTACCAGCAGTCAACATCAACGCTCACGACCGCGCTGATCTCGAAAAGGGCGGCGTCCTGCGTTTTGCTATCAGCTCGATGCCCACCACCTGGAACACCCTGAATGTCAATGGCAACCAGGTTGACCTTTCCTCGACCATGGCGACATTCATTGCTCCGGCCAACTGGCTCTACCAGGGCGATGGCACGTTCGATGTCAACCCCAACTACGTAGAGAGCTACGAAGTTCAGGATGGCGACGGTGCTGACAAGGACCAGGTCGTAACCCTGCGCCTCAACAAGAACGCGGTCTGGGGCGATGGCACCCCGATCACCGTTGCTGACTACCAGGCCACCTGGAATGCCTGCAACGGCGAAGACAGTGCGTTCCTCTGCGCTTCGACCGACGGCTTCTCCGACATGGCAAGTGTCGAGCAGGGCGCCGATGAGTTCGAGGTCGTAGTTACCTACAAGACCATCTTCCCGGACTGGTCCGCTGCACTCTCGACCGTTTACCCGGCTGCCGGTGTCTCTGACGCCGATACCTTCAACGACGGTTGGGACGAGCCGAACAACGACTGGCTGGCCGGTTCATACCAGGTCGCCAACGTTGACGTTGCCCAGCAGGTCATCACCCTTGAGCCGAACCCCACCTGGTGGGGCGAAGAGCCCATGCTTGACTCCCTGAGCTTCCGCGTCATGGACTCCGCCGCAACCGGAACCGCTTTCGCTGGTTCTGAGATCGACGTTCTGACCGGCATCATTTCCGCTCAGGAATACCTTGAGGCCGCTACCCGCGCCGACGGCGAGATCCGCCGCGCCGGTGGCCTGCAGTGGCGTCACTTCACCTTCAACGGTGAGTCCGGCGTCCTCCAGGACAAGGACCTTCGCGCTTCGATCGCCCGTGGCGTTGACCGTGGTGCCAGCACCGAGTCCGACCTCTCCGGTATCCCGGATCTGGTTCCTTCGGAACTCGTCCTTGGTAACCACTTCTTCATGCCCGGCCAGGAAGGCTACGAGGACAACGGTACCGATTACTCCTACGATCCTGAGCGTGCGGGCACCGAGCTCGACGAGCAGGGTTGGGTTCTCGAAGATGGTGCTGAGTACCGCACCAAGGACGGCGCCACCCTCGAGTTCGACTACATGATGATGCCTGACGTTTCGACCTCGAAGAACGAGGGCGAGCTGCTGCAGGCTCAGCTGAAGCAGATCGGCGTTAAGGTCAACATCCGCAACGTTGATACCGCAACCTTCTTCGATGAGGTTCTTGCTGGCACCTTCGGCGTAACCTCATTCGCATGGCAGGGTACCCCGTACCCGATGGCCAACATCAACCAGCTCTACTCCTGCAACGCGCTTGCCCCTGAGGGCCAGAACTACGCACGCATCTGTGACGAGCGCATTGATGAACTGTCGGCAGAGATCGCCTCTGAGCCCGATCACAACGATCGCCTCAAGCTGACCAACGAGGTCGACCAGATTATCTGGGAAAACACGATGATCCTGCCCCTGTACCGTCGCATGGAAATGACCGCTGTTCCGGCCAACCTTGCCAACTACGGTGCATTCGGCATGTCCTCGGTCCAGGGTGAGAACGTCGGCTTCCTCAAGTAGCCAACCGTTTGCCTAGGCGGGGTTTGCCTTCCGCCCGGTGACTAAAGCAGTCGGCCCCGAGCCTGTTCGAAAGAACGGACTCGGGGCCTTCTGCTATCCAAAACGAGTGGGTGCTACATGGAGAAGATGCGCCAGAGCCAGTAGCC
>CAMFDH010000179.1 GCA_945949035.1 uncultured Actinomyces sp. | reverse complement strand
CCGCTCGGAGGGCGGCCGCGCTCGCCGGGTACGGGGGCAGCGGTTACTATTGGGGGATCGTTCCGGAATCCGGGAAGGTTTACGAACGTGACGCGATTGGGGGGCGAGGTGAGGGTGCTGTTTTAGCGTTCTCCTATCGTCAAGATGGAGTGGTGATACCTGCAATGTCAGAGGTTGTTAACGGTGATTTTACGACCCGTGACTACAAGGTTCTGGGTTTGCAACCAGGAGAAGCATTCACATACTCATTCTCCGGCAAAGTGAACCGACCAAATTACGAGGCCAATAAAGGTAAGGGTTTGGTGATTGGTAATCAGGCGTGGGAGAGCTTCAATGAGACTCCTCGCACGGCGCCGATTCTGCCTAAACCGGATTTGCCAGCTTATGATGCGTCTAAGCCATACCAGTATGGTCAGTGGACTGGTAACGATACTTGTACCGCCACGTCTGTTTGGGTGACTCCGGGTGATCAGTGTGGGCAAGTGTTCGCGCAAGTTGAGCCAACTAACCAGCTTCTTGGCTCCCTTGCGGGCTATGTTTGGTTTGACCAGAACAGGGATGGTATCAAGGATTCTGGTGAACCGGCGATTGTTGGTGCGAAGGTCGAACTGTATCAAGGTGTAAACGGCAGCTTCTCATCTAAGGTGGGTGACACACTTACCGATGGTAATGGCTACTACGATTTCACTAACTTGGTACCAAGCACGGACATTGCATCTGATGGTTACTATGTGGTGTTCAGCCCTGCTGGAAACCCGAAAATTAGCTCAGACAACGGAGTAACTACTACTGACCTCCTAGAGCCGGGCCAGTCATGGGTTTACACCGCTGAGTACGATCAGGCTCCGTGGTATGCGGATGATCGTTCAGCAGCCAACGCAGATGGTTACACGCATAATGTCGCTGTTGAGGGTTCATCATTGTCTGACCCGAAGATTACTCAGCCGGTCAACGCCGGTTTAGTGGTTTACGAGGCGGCTATCGAGGTGACCAAGGGAACTTGGATCACAGAGGGGGGAAGCCCCAGCCTGACCTCTTCAGCTACCGCTGAGCTAGACCCCGATAACCCCGGTTTCACGAAACCAATTGCTGTTACCTCTGTTTCAACTAATACGGGTCAAGAGCCTTTGAGTGATTTGGTATTTACGGATACGAACATCACGGGTCCGAAGGTAGAGTGGGCTTCCTGCACGATAGATAACCCAGCTAGCACCGCGAACCTTGCGTCAACAGCGTGGGCTGGTGACACGTTCACCTACACGTTCCCAGCGGCAACTCAGCTTGCAGTTGGCGGGAAACTCACCTGTACGGGCACTCTCCCGGCGATCAGCACCGACGAGTTCGTGGATGTGGCTGAAGGTGCAGATATTCCGTTACTCCATGAGGACAAAATCGACATTTCTGGTATCGGCACGATCACGGGAACACCAGTAACTGATGATGCTCCGTTCGAGGTGAAACAAACCGATTTACCTGAACCAAAGATTGCTTTGGAGAAGGGGGTTGCTACACCGGTGGAAGGCGCCCTGGTGGACGGTGACGCGCCTGATTGCACCGACTTGGACAATGCGAAGATTCCAAGTCTATGCAGCATCGAGTCCGGCACCGCGACCGATCCTCTAGAAGTAGAGGCTAACAAGCCAGTCACTGTGACCTTCCGGGTCACTAACACTGGACCGGAAGCCCTGTTGGACCCGACCTTGGATGACGAGACAACACTGGGACCGAAAGATGATGATGGTAACTACCTGAACAATGTCGAAAACATCTCCTGCGTGTGGCCAACTAAGACAGTGAACGGTAAGACACGCAACTATCTTGGAACTCTGTCTCCAGATAACGTCGGGGTCTGCACCGGTACGCTGACCATCTCCGAGATGGATACGGTCCACCAGGATCAAGCCGAGATCTTCGCTGTTGGTGAGGTTTCCAAGAAGCTGGTGACTGATGATGCGGAGTTCAACGCTAAGACGCCTCTGCATGATCCGCCGGCGATTACTCTGCCGATGTCGGGCGGGCAGACGGCGACGCTACTGTTTGTCCTCGCCGGCATCGTCGGGACTATCAGCGCCGCAATGTATGCGAAGCGAGCGAAGCGCGGTGAAGGAGGAGTAGCAGACTAGGGATCTCCACACACAAGAACCCCCAGACGGGCTGATACAGCCTGTCTGGGGGTTCTTGCCTGCTTGCCCGCAAGCGCCCCCGTGTCTGTCCTGGGCGTTTTTGGTTCGGTTGTACGTGGGTTTGGGTGTCGTTGTCTGGTTTGTCCCACAAGTAGTGTTATGGGTATTGATTTCTTGTTTTTTGTGGATGTTGAGACGACTGGTGTTTCTCGTGATGATTCTCTGCTTGAGGTTGCTGTGGTGGCGACTGATATGGGGTTGCGTGAGTTGGGGCGGTATGAGGCGGTGGTGTCGTACTCCCCTGTTGAGGTCGACTCGCTCATGGATGCGTGTGACGACTGGGTGTTGGAGACTCATGATCGGACGGGGTTGTGGGACCGCTTGTTAGGTGAGGACGCTAAGAGTTTGGCTGTGATTGATGCCGATTTGGAGGCGTTTTACGTTTCGGTTGCTGGGGTTGAGTGTAGGCGGGCGATTTTGGTGGGGAATTCGTGTCGGTTGGATGCGAATATGGTGGAGGCGTTTTTGCCGCGGTTTGATGTGATGCTGCATTATTCTTTGTTGGATATTTCTGGGTTGGCGATTTTTGCCGAGGCTGTATTGGGGGTCCCGCGTTTTGCGAAGGTGAAGGATCATTCGGCTATGTCGGATATTTTGGAGTCGATTGATGAGCTTAAGTATCTTCTGGGCGAGGTTGGTGTAGGACCAGCAAGTGACGACATTGGTGGTCCCGAGGAGCCTGACGCTGACGTTGTGTCCTGTGGCAATCTTTCTGCAGGGCCGCTAGCTGTTCGGCGTGTGGGTCCCGCCGAGTTTGCTCGTGACGCTGTCTTGGATTATGAGCGTCGTGGTGTGAGGCTTGGTTGGAGAGAGTCGCAGGGTTTGTTTGGGCGCGGTTAGGGGCCTGTGTGTGTGGTTGCCTTCCAACGCTGGATGAGGGTGAGCGCTTCTTGGAGTTGGGTGGCGAGGTGGTCTGCTTCTTGTTGTAGGGCTGCCAGTTCGTAGTCGGGTGACCATCCTGTTTCTGGTTGCCTGGGTGTTGGGTTGTTGGGTGTATCTGGTGTTTTGTTCATGGGGCTATGTTGGGGTATCGGCGGGTGATTGTTAGCCTCTTTTGTGAGGTGTGCTTAGTCGGCATGCTTCGTTAAGGCCGCGGCGCGGAGCAGGTGGTGGCCTCGCAGGGCGGGGAGAATGTCAAAGCAGCGGACTGTGCGCGAAAGGTAGCGTTGTCCCACAAGTGAGGTGAGCTCAAAGAGCAAGCCAACTTAGGCGAGAGTCTCTGTTTGTGTTCTTTCCGCGGTGGTGTAATTGGCAGCACAGGGGTTTTTGGTGCCCCTAGTCTAGGTTCGAGCCCTGGCCGCGGAGCGAAGGTAAGCTTGCAACGAGAGCTGGTTGAAGGAGAGGTGAGTCGACAGCGGGAGCTTCCCGCTGGCCTCACCAAGGCAGAAAGCTTGGCGCCGTTGTCGGGTTCACCTCCCCCACGCGCCCGTAGCTCAGGGGCA
>CAMFDH010000178.1 GCA_945949035.1 uncultured Actinomyces sp. | reverse complement strand
GCTCTTGTGCCACAGCGCGCCGTCTTCCATCCCCGGAATAACATCCGGGCGGGGAACGGTTCCGGTGGCAATCAGCAGCTGATCGTAGGGAAGGCGCTGTCCGGAGTCGAGGACGACTTCCTGCGCCTTCCGATCAATCTGCGTGACCTCAGCTTCGATGAAGTCCACGCCCTTCGGAAGGAACTTGCGGCGCGGCTTCGTGATCCGCTTATCCGACATCATCTTGAAGGGCACAAAGAGGAAGCCGGGTTGATATTGGTGGCGGTCATTCTTGTCGATGACCGTGATGTGCCAGTCTTGAAGTTCCTTTCGTTTGACCATCAAGTTGGCAGCCATGGTGCCGGCGGTTCCGGCACCGAGAACGACGATGTTCTTCATGGGACGACCTCGCTATTGAGTGTTATGTAACTGTCTCACTGACCCTGATACTACGTGTTGAGGCTTATTGTGAGTCCTGTTTGGCATCTCCGAAATACCTGTGAGCCCCCAAACTTGACAATTGATACCTCCGGGGGTTTACGAACCGCACGCTTGGGACCTTGGGCCCAAATCGGGTTGGAAAGTCGACCGGGTAATCACCCTTGCCGACCTTCCGCCCCCGCTTGCGTCCCGTTATGGTGGAGTCCGTACGGAGGTGGCGTCGCGTCCAAAGATGGGCCCCCGCCTCAGGCGGGCTACGCGCCCTCAAGAGATAGTGAGTCTCATGCGAAGAAGCAGATCTCTCCCGGTGTTGGGAGCGATTGGGGCCCTCGGCCTCGTTCTTGGAAGCACATTGACAGCCACGGTCGCTGTCGCCGAACCTCTGGAGTACCCAACGATTTCCGTTGCCGGTGACTTCACTGAACCCTCGGAAATCTGTGAGGGCAACTGGGCGCCTGACTGCGCCGGCGCCGCCCTCGAGTACAACGAGGACTACGACCTCTACATCGGCGAGTTCACGGGAGTCCCCGCCGGTGACTACGAGTACAAGATCACCAACGGAACCTGGGACGTCGCCTGGGGTTCCCAGGGCAGCACCGGTGGCAGCAACATCCGCTTCACCGCGGACGGCACCAACCCCCTCTACGTGGTTTTCAACCCCGACAACGGCCGCTCCTTCGCAGCCAACACGGGCGCGGTCTACACCGTGGCGGGCTCGTTCCAGAACGAGGTCGGCTGCAGTGACGACTGGCAGCCCTCCTGCCTCGGAACCGCGCTGTTCCCCGTGCAGAACTCCGATGGTTCAGCCACCGGCAACTACGACTACTCGACCCAGGCCATCCCCGGCGGATCCTGGGAGTTCAAGGTGGTCCGCGGGCTCGCCTGGGGTCAGGAATGGGGCGATAACGGCAGCAACGTCAACTTCGCCACCCAGGCCAACGAGCTGGCGGTCTTCACCTTCAACATCGACGAACAGATCCCTCGGGTCGAGGTCGAGAACCCACCCCTGGCAGGTGTCGGCCAGTCCCGCGCCCTCTGGCTTGACCGGGACACGGTCGCCTGGCCCACCGCTCTCTCCGGAATGTCCGCCCAGTACTCCCTGAACGGCTTCCCGGAAGTGAAGATCACCCCGGCCGCTCTCACCGACGAGCAGAAAGACCTCGACTGGCGCACCCGCGACGGCTACATCGGCCTGCACCTGTCGAACGAGGACGACTCCGCACTCTCCCTCGAACTGATCGAAAAGATCCTCCAGGGTCCCATCGTCATCAAGTCCGAAGAGGGCGGCGTCCCGAAGGCAGAAACGGGCGCCCAGATTGCCGGTGTCCTCGACGATATCTACGCAGGTGCCGCCGATGTCGACCTCGGTCTGACCTGGAATGACGGTGTCCCCACCCTGCGGGTCTGGGCTCCAACCGCCACCGAGGTTTCCCTGCAGTACTGGCTCGAGGACGGCAGTGTCGCCGAGGCCCCCGCACTGCGTGATGAGTTCGGGGTGTGGACCGTCATCGGTGACCCCACCTGGAAGAACGCCTCCTACCTCTGGGACGTCAATGTCTGGGTCAACTCTGAGAACGCGGTTGTCAGCAACCTCGTCACCGACCCCTACTCGGTGGGTCTGACGATGAACTCGCTGCGCTCCGTGATGGTCGACCTCGACGATCCGACCTGGATGCCCGACGGCTGGGCTCTCAGCTCGGTCGAACCACTGCGCAACCAGTCCGAGCAGACCATCTACGAACTGCACGTTCGTGACTTCTCAGCCTGGGACTCCACCGTCTCGGACGAACTGAAGGGCTCCTACCTGGCATTCACGGAACAGGGGACCGACGGCGTTAAGGCGCTGCAGGAACTGGCTGACGCGGGACTGACCACCGTTCACCTGCTTCCCACCTTCGACATCGCGACCTCGACCATCAACGAGGATCGCTCCCAGCAGCTGCTCCCCGCGATCGACGGCATCACCCTGCTGCCCGAAAATCAGACAGCTCTTGAGGGCGTCGCCGGCTACGGCCCGGGCTCTGCCCTGCAGCAGGAAGCCGTCAACCAGGTGCGAAACCAGGACGCCTTCAACTGGGGCTACGACCCGATGCACTGGATGACCCCGGAGGGCTCCTACGCCACCGAGGGCAACCAGGACGGCGGAGCTCGCACCCTCGAGTACCGCGAAATGGTTGCCGCCCTGCACGACATGGGTCTGCGCGTGGTTCAGGACGTCGTCTTCAACCACACCGCGGCCTCGGGCCAGTCGGACATGTCCGTCCTCGACCGCATCGTTCCCGGCTACTACCAGCGCCTCAACGCATTCGGCGCGGTGGAGACCTCCACCTGCTGCTCCAACGTGGCAACCGAGAACACCATGGCCGAAAAGATCATGATCGACGCCCTGGTCACCCAGGCGACGACCTACAAGATCGACGGCTTCCGCTTCGACCTCATGGGACACCACTCGCTGCAGAACATGATCAACGTCCGCAACGCCCTCGACGCCCTGACGGTTGCCGAGGACGGGGTCGACGGCAAAGAGATCTACCTCTACGGCGAAGGCTGGGACTTCGGTGAGGTCGCCGGCAACGCCCTGTTCCAGCAGGCCACCCAGACCAACATCGCGGGCAGCGACATCGGCGCCTTCAACGACCGTTTGCGGGACGCGGTTCGCGGCGGCGGCCCCTTCGATGAGGATCAGCGCACCGAGCAGGGCTTCGGCACCGGCCTCTACGTTGACCCGAACGCGAGGGCGCTGGAAACCCACACCGAAGACCAGCTGCTCAGCAACCTGCTGCACAGTGAAGAGCTGATCAAGGTCGGTTTGGCCGGCTCCCTGAAGGAATACCTGGTCCCGACGGCCGACGGCTCACTGGTTCCGGCTCAGGACATCGACTACAACGGCGCGCCAGCGGGTTACACCGCCAGCCCCCAGGAGTCGATCACCTACGTCGAAGCCCACGACAACGAGACCCTCTTCGACAACAGCATCTGGAAGATGCCTACCGACTCGTCGATGGACGCGCGTCTGCGCCTTCAGGTGCTCTCCAACTCCACCGTTCTGCTGGGACAGTCACCGGCATTCCTCGCCTCAGGCACGGAACTGCTGCGCTCCAAGTCCCTTGACCGCGACTCCTACAACTCGGGCGACTGGTTCAACTCCATCGTCTGGGACGGTTCGTGGAACCAGTTCGGTAAGGGTTTGCCGATCAAGGAGAAGAACGGCGACAAATGGGCCGACATGGCGCCGCTGCTGGCCAAT
>CAMFDH010000177.1 GCA_945949035.1 uncultured Actinomyces sp. | reverse complement strand
GGCGACCGGCGCAGATCGGGCACCGGAGTGAGTCACGGATAGCGCTGAGGCCAGGTGCGGCCAGGGCTGACATGATGGTCTACCTCTCTTCGGTCGAACGACGGTGTCAAAGACGATCTCGGCCTTCTGGGGGCGAGACAACGACTCTCACACAGTCATCGGCGGTCTTGTGGGATCCGGAGTTGGAAAGTTGGTTGAAGTCTTAGGAGCCGTCTTGCACATTTACGGGTACAGGACTGCCTTACACGGGGTATCCGTAGCGAAGTAGCAAGATGATTCCGGACGCAATCGCGAAGACGAGAAACGTCAAAGCAATCCAGGGGCATGCCCAGCGGCTGGTCGCATACGTACCACGCTTCAGAGGTGGAAACATGGTGACGAGACCGGCGACTTGAACAACAGCGAGCACAAGGTAGGACCAGTCTTCGAATATCCATGCCAGGGGAATAAAATGCAACGCCACACATATCCCGATCCACCACCCGTACCAGCGAGTCAATCCCCGCCGGGCGAGAAAAATACATCCGACACCGATGAGCACAGCTTCAGCAAGAACAATGAGACCAAACACCCAATAGCGACCCTCGAGAGCAGTTGGTGTTGTCCAATTGCGCCATACGAGGAGCCCGGCAGCTATCGCGATAAGCATTCCCAGCACTGAACCCGTACCGAGGGCGCCTCGGAGCCGAGGTTTGGGGTCTTCCTGGGACCACCCGAGCCATGCAGCGGCCATCATGGACAACCAGGCGACCGCGAATGCTTGATCTCGTAAGAAATCCGTTAGCATGTATCTCCTCGTACACCACGGCGCCGTGAAATGTCGGTGTATCCAATTGTGTCACACGAAGTTGCCCGATCTCTTGCTCGACCGTCGCGCAGTTCAATTCGGGACAAGCTGATTTAGATATTCGACGAGCCCGTACCCGCGGGCGACTTCGTGCTCTGTTAGATAGTGCGAGGGCGAATAGCTAGCGAGCACGAACACGGTCAGCTGTTTGTGGAATCATTCGCTGGCAAGAGTCGTTCGCGTAGCTGTTCATTCAGCATCACCTCTTTGCGCTTCATCAGCGGCGTGAATGGACAATGTGGCGGCCACATCGACCGATGAGGGACCTCCGGGAAAACCGGCCTGGGAGATGATCACAGCCCCGAAAACGGCGCTCCAAAAGGTTTTCGTGGCGCGGTCGATGTCTTGGTCTATCGTCCAGTGCTGCTCCCATAGCTTTCTTACTAAGAACTGCTCTGACTGGCGAAACAGGACATTGAGTCCAGCTTCAACTTCTGGCTGCAGCGTGGGGTTCCCGCGCGCGAGTGCGAGGGCGCTCACTACAACCGTTATTGACGGCATGGTCAGAGCAGTTCGGGCAAGGACTCGCTTCATGGCATCCGGCGTGCTGGCTCTACGCCCGGCTTTCTGCAGCCGCTCCGTATCTCGCAGAAGCAACCCGAATGCGACATCAACGTACAGTGCATCCTTGGACCCAAAGTGATGAGTGATCTGGTTGGGATACACCCCAGCCGCCTTTGCCAACTCGCTCATTGTGACCTCTACAAACTTGCGGTCTGTGAAGAGCGTCATTGCTGCGGCACGAATTCTACGGCGCGTGCCCGCTCCTCGCACCACTTGCTTGCGCTGGTTCTTATCGCTCACGCATCAATTGTATGTGATACAGTTCAACTTGATCATCATACAAGTTAGGGAGAGTCTTGATGCGAATTGCAATGACGGGGTACGGGGCGGTAACCCCGCTGGGGGCTGATGTAGAAGCCCTGTGGTCCGGGTTGCTTGAGGGGCGCTCTGGCATTTGTGAACTCGACGGCCTCGGCGACACATGGGCCAGTCTCCCGGTGCGTGTCGCCGCTCCGGTAACGACTGATCTCGAAGTGGTGCTCAGTCGCGTTCGCGCACGGCAGCTTGACCGCAGCCAGCAGTTAGCGCTTGCTGCGACCAGAGAGGCATGGCTTGATGCAGGCCTTTGCGACATAGACCCCGAACGTCTGGCTGTCGCAGTGGGCACTGGTGTTGGTGGCGTAGAGACACTCCTTGAGCAGGATGACGTGCTCGAGAGCCGGGGTGCGCGTCGTGTTTCTCCACGCGCCGTGCCCATGCTGATGCCCAACGGTGCCTCGGCTCAGATCAGTATCGAGTACTCCGCGAAGGCCGGTGTGTACACTCCGTCTTCGGCCTGCGCATCCGGAGCCGAGGCTATCGCCTTGGGAGCACGACTCATCGAGGCTGGCGAGGCGGATGCGGTAATTGCAGGTGGTGTTGAAGCGGCAATCACCCCGCTTACTCTGGCGGGCTTCGCGCAAGCGCAAGCGCTCGCGAAGCCCGACGGCGGCGACGTCACGTGTCTTTCCCGCCCATTCGACGCCAACCGTAGAGGCTTCGTGCTGGGTGAGGGTGCCGGGATCGTGATCCTTGAGAGTGAGAGGCACGCTGCCGCACGCGGTGCCCGCGTCCACGCCTGGCTCGCCGGTTGGGGCATCACCGCGGACGCGCACCACATCACCGGCACCGAACCAAGCGGACATGGGCAGGTCCGCGCCATTCGCAAGGCACTCACAGTGGGTGATCTCACGGTGAACGACATTGACCATGTGAATGCCCACGCGACCGGGACAGTCGTCGGGGATCGCGCTGAAGCACAGGCGCTCGTTGAAGTTTTTGGGGAAGACATCAACGTCACCGCCCCGAAGGGTGCGCTCGGGCACTTGGTCGGAGGGGCGGGAGCCGTCGAAGCGATCATCACGGCACGAACCATTGAATCAGGGATCATTCCCGCGACTGCCAACCTTCAAAGTATTGATCCCGAGATTCATCTTGACGTGGTCACGGAGGCTCTCCGCACTCGGGTCGGGGCAGCGGTCAGCAACTCCTTTGGGTTCGGCGGACAGAATGTGACGCTCGCAATCTGCTCAGCATAGAACCATTCCTCCGAGGCAATCTTATGCTTTGCGGGGGCCGCACATGATGGAAGAGAGGTAGCCGATTCCTGCGAGGAGGTGGAGAGCTGCTCCGATGACGCAGAATGCTTGACCGGCGACGCCGAATAGATGGAGGTTCGGGATCGCTCCGAGTCCGACGAGCAGAATGCCTGCCATCAGGACGGCCGTGCGAATCTTTCCGATCCATGACACTTCGGGAGCATGGCTGGGGCGGACCATCAGGTAGGTCACACCCAGCGCTACATCTACCGCTGCGATGCCGAGCGCAACCCAGATGGAAACGTGGCCAGCCATGACAAGTGCCAATGCGATCACGGCCACACCGATACGATCAGCGACCGGGTCGAGCACGGCACCGGTCTTGCTGGTCTGGCCGAGCTTGCGGGCGAGGGCGCCGTCGACCCAATCACTAGCCCCGAAGATCGCCAGGAGTACCACGGCGAGCACTGGTCGCGAGCCGTCCACGAGGAGGACCGCGACCGGGGCGACGAGCGCAAACCGGAGCAGCGTGACGGCGTTGGGGATCGTCGCCCAGTCGCGAGGGCGCTTGCTGTCTGTGGTGCGATTCATGGGTGGACTCTCTTTCGGTAGCGAATAAGCAGCCAGCCCGTCACGACAATGGCGAGGACTGCCAGAGTTGGGAGTGTGAATTGTTCGACGGCGTCAAGGAGGGCGCTCCCGACGGCTCTGTTGCAAAAATCGTGAAGCTTGAGCATGCTTGGCGGAGATTGGACGGAC
>CAMFDH010000176.1 GCA_945949035.1 uncultured Actinomyces sp. | reverse complement strand
GGCGCCCGGGGACGCACCTTCAACCCCGCTGACTACTCGCCACCCTTCGACCGGGTCCTGGCGATCCGCAACGTGGTTCCTAATCTGGGCGTCAAGGTCGCGCCAGGCATTGCCTACACCGACCTGCCGGAGGACGCGCACGTCCAGTGGGTTTCGGTAAACGGGGACGTTGTCGAGGCCGGACTGTGGTTCGGTGCGCTTGCGGCCGGGCCGGGTCGCTCCGCCCTCGTCATGAGTGGTGGTGAAATGGTGGAGTTGGTGGCAACGGACGCGCCGACCTCACCTGTCGTTCCGATGACCCCGGTTGAGCTGGGGCGGTACATCTACGAACCGGACGGGGCGGTAATTCGATCCGGTGGCCTCCACGTCCTCGCCGGGCAGCTTGAGGCCGGACCGGTTTCGGAGGGGATGGCCTACCTGACGGGGGACACCCTGGTGGTCGGCCCGCTGGCCACGGCGTTTGAGGTGATCGAGGCGATGCCGATCAAGAAACTGAAGCAGTACCTGCGGACTCATGAGGTCGGCTCCCTGGAGATCCTGAAACGCGGAGTCGACATTGTGCCGGATCAGTTCCGAAAGGGGCTCAAGCTCAAGGGCGACCGGGCTGCTTCCGTTATCCTGACGCGTCTGCAGGGCAGGCACTCGGCGGTGGTGGTTAAACGCCTCAGGCGGCACTAACCCACCGTTTGGTAAGGGAAGCGCCGCCCGAGGTACTGGACGAATCAGTCGATATCGTCGGCCTGGGTCTTGTGGATAGTGCCCTTCGCGTGGTGCGGGGGACCGTAGATTGAGTAGACCTTCAGCGGTTCATCACCGATGTTGATGACGTTGTGCCAGGTGTTAACCGGAATGAGGATGGCCCAGTCGTCGCTGACCTCAGCCTCGAAGGTAACCTCGTCTTCCTTCGGGCCCATGCGGACAAGGCCACGACCCTGTTCGACGCGAAGGAACTGGTCCTCATGGTGGTGGATCTCCAGGCCGATGTCGCCGCCCACAGGGATGTTCATGACGGTCATCTGCAGGTGCTTGCCCGTCCAGACTGCCGTACGGAAGTTCTCATTCTCGAGGGTTGCTTCCTCAATATTGATTACGAATGGTCCTGGGCCGTGATCGATGTGTTCTGCCATTTCCTTCTCCTTCACTCCATTGGTTTGGTCCGTCTGGCGTGTTGCGCCGAGGCGCCTCGCGATGCTTTGAGTCTATTGAAACGGAAGGGCTCATTCAAAAGATATGGGCTTATCTTCTGCGAGTCCCGACGAAGACGTCGCTAGTTCCACCGCCACGGACGATTGAGATGCGGTCGGACAGGACCTCCACCTGCGCCAGGATGTGGCTGGAGAGGAGGACGGTCTTCCCCTGCTCTTTGGCCACAGCTCTACGTCGCCTGGAACATAGGCGACTCTTTGGTGCAGATCGACAGCTTTGGTCCACGGGTCGGATCCGAACACCTCTGCGTCTCCACCACTCTTGCGAAGCTGGCCGAGCAGGATCCGCAAGGTGGTGGACTTGCCGGCCCCATTGGGCCCCAAGAACCCCAAGACTTCGCCCTGCCGAACCTCTAGTCCAGGCCGTCGAGAGCCCGTGTTGTTCCAAAGTTCTTAGTAAGGGCGGAGGTGCGGGTGACGGGATTCATGCTGGTTTCGCATTGTCAGAGGGGTGGAACCGGGACTTTCTGGCGTGTTCCCGGGGGTACGCGTTTCCCTATGTCACCGAGGCTGGCTAAGCTTGGGTGTTCACTTCACCCACCAATCGTAGCCCTGCGGGGCGCCTTTGCGTCCTCTGGAAGGATCCTTTTGTCACCGGTACTCACACATTTACGTGGGCTTCTACCTCGACCGTCAGACGTTGGCCAGATGCGGCGTTCCTGGCGAAAAGATCTCATAGCCGGAGTCACGGTTGGAGTGGTGGCGCTGCCGCTAGCCCTCGCCTTCGGAGTCTCATCCGGGGTTGGGGCGGCTGCCGGGTTAATCACCGCCATAGTCGCGGGTTTCGTTGCGGCTGTCTTTGGCGGGTCGCGGGTCCAGGTTTCCGGTCCTACCGGTGCCATGGTGGTCATCATTGCCCCGATCGTGGCGGCCGAGGGTGTGGGGGTTCTGCCCCTTCTCTCCGTCTTGGCAGGCCTGATGGTGATACTCAGCGGCATCCTCGGGTTGGGGAGGGCGATCTCGTTGATCCCCTGGCCTGTGATTGAGGGCTTCACGCTGGGGATTGCCGTCACCATCTTCATGCAGCAGGTTCCCGCGGCCTTCGGGGTGGAACCGATCCCCGGACTCAACAGTCTGCAGGGAGCTTTCCAGGCTGCCTTCTCAGCCAGTTGGCCCACCGCCGCCCTCACCCTGGGTCTGACTGCCGGATCAATCCTTCTTATCCTCGGCTTGGAACGCTTCACCCCAAGGATTCCCTCATCCCTGGTGGTGGTCGTGGTGGCAACCCTTCTGCTGTGGCTGGCGCGCTGGGACGTGGCGCTGATCGGTGAGATTCCCTCGTCACTACCCGCACCCGTGCTGCCTGCAGCGAACCTGGAGTTGGTTGTCAGATTGCTACCAGCGGCGGCCGCGGTCGCCCTTCTGGCCGGAATCGAGTCCCTCCTCTCGGCGCGTATTGCCGCCGGAATGATGCAGGGCGGAACATACGAGCCCGATCGGGAACTGTTCGGCCAGGGACTGGCTTCCGTTGCTTCGGGACTATTTGGGGGAATGCCTGCAACAGGGGCGATTGCCCGCACAGCCGTCAACGTGAGAAGTGGGGCTAGGTCGAGGCTGGCAGCCATCACCCATGCACTATTGCTTCTGATCGTCGTCTACGCAGCGTCCGGCCTCGTTTCGTTCATCCCGCTCTTCGTACTCTCAGCGGTTTTGATGGTGACGACTTTCAAGATGGTTTCGGGGGAGACCATCATGCAGATCATGCGTTCGACCCGTTCGGACGCCCTGGTCTTCGTCATCACGGCGACCATCACCATCGGCCTCGACCTCATCTGGGCCATCGTCGTTGGGGTTCTGGTAGCCGGGATTCTGGTTCTGCGGCACTTCGCCAACCACTCCGGCGTTTACCGTGAAAACCAAAGCGGTGGCCCCCGAGTGGCGGTGTTCCGCATGGACGGGTCGATGTTCTTTGGCGTTTCTGACCGAATCGAGTCAGAGATATCGCAACTCAGTGGTGTTGACGTAGTGATCCTGCGACTCTCCAGGATCGGTGTCATGGATGCCACCGGCGCCAAGGCGCTTGCGGATCTGTCGGGGGATCTGAACCGACGCGGCAAGTTGGTCATCATCAAGGGCTTGCCGAAGCAGTACCGCAGCCTGGTGGAACGCATGGGGCTGGTGGGGGAGCACTCGGGTTCAGCCCTGCTGGTCGACAACATGGAAGATGCCCTCTACCTAGCCGGTCATGCTGAATCGCACGCGGGCCTGCTGAAGTCCATCGCCAGGGATGGATCCGGTTCAAAGAGTGTGAGTCTGCGGGTTCAAGCCGTGATTCGCGAAGCCGAGGCGGAGCACGAGGCGTTGGAACCGGGCCCTCAAGGAGAAACGCACTGAATGTAGAAGTGTCGGGACATCACCTGATGATGTCCCGACACTTGCATGGGTTACTGATACTGAGCTATCGGTTCAGAGTTCCCAGTGCACTCGCTGGGTCAGCGCCGTCTGCGATCTCCTGAAGTACGATCCCCAGGTCGTTCTCGAGTGAGTGCCATCCGGGTACGA
>CAMFDH010000175.1 GCA_945949035.1 uncultured Actinomyces sp. | reverse complement strand
CTCCCCGCCCGGCAGAAATGCAAATCTACCGGGCGAAGGAGGACCCCTTTTGATTAGCGCCGACTCGATTCGCGGCTACATCGACATCCTGATTCTTTCGCAGCTGGTCGAAGAGCCCTCCTACGCCTACGCCATGGTTAGCACCATCGCACAGGTCTCCGGGGGTCTTTACACCATCAAACAGACCACGCTCTACTCTGCGCTCAAGAGGCTTGAAGCCGCCTCTCTGGTCGAACCGTTTGCGCAGGACTCGGAGTCCGGGAAGACCCGAACCTACTACCGAATCACGGCTGTTGGACGCACCGCACTGGCTGAAAAGTGCGCTGAGTGGCAACAGACCAAGGCGGTCGTTGACCGCTTTGCGGAAGGAATTTGCTAATGGACATCATCGACAACTACCTGGACGTGATGTTCAGCTCCTACCCCCACACCCCCCAGGTTGCGGAGGCAAAGGCTGAGCTGCGGGCCATGATGGAAGACGTTTACAGTGGGGCGCTCTCTGCGGGAAAGAGCCAGACCGAGGCGGTGGGTCAGGCGATCGCAGAGTTCGGCAGTATCGAGGAGGTCGCTCCCCTGCTTGGGATGGGAGGATTTCCCGGTGCTACCCCCGACGCGATTTCAGGGAGCATGGGCGGAGAGTTCCCGGCCCAGCCCCTTGGGCTTCCCCCAATTTCCCTGCGTCAAGCACAGAACTTTGCGGAGGTGCGCAGGCAAACCCGCTGGATGCTGGGCTGGGCGGTGGCGCTGTTCGTCCTCGGATCAGTTCCCCTACTCTCCCTGAGTATTGCCAGTTCCAATCCAGACTTCGCCCTCACCAACGCCATGGCGGGGACCTTGGGGATGGCCATCATTATCCCGACGGTGGCGGCCGGTGTCGGCATGCTCATTTGGCGCAGTCAAAAACTGAAGCCCTTCAACCTGATCAACGAGGGGCGCGGGATGACCACCCCTGAGGTGGAGGCCTTTGCCAACCACCTGATCGACAGCAGTGCAGCCAGCCGCACCAGAGCGCTAGTCATCGCCGTGGTTCTATGGGTGCTAGCCGGTATGCCGCTGGTTGTCACCGGTGTGTTCACACAGGAGATGCCCCAGATCGAAGCAGACCAGTACATCGCTGTGGGGATGGCGGTGACGCTCATTCTTGTGGCAGCCGGACTGCTGGTTTTCCTGCCCGCCAACTGGGCCTACTCAGCTGGTAAGCGGCTCACGGCCGAGGGGCTCGCAGAGGTGCGCTCAGAGAAGTACACCGACCTCGACCGCTACCCGGCGGGGGTACGTGGGTTCTTCGCTGGGTACTGGCCGCTGACAGTCGTCCTCTACCTGTCCTGGAGCTTCATCGGAAACGCCTGGGATATCTCCTGGATTGTCTGGCCGATCGCAGGTGTCCTTTTCGCGGCCATTGCGGCTGTGCTGGCGGCCGTCTACCCGGTGCCGCGAGATCCGCACTCCTTCTAGAAGAATCTGAACACACTGAAGGTCCGGCACCATGTGGTGTCGGACCTTCAGTTTGATGTCAAACGAGCAGTTACGCTGCTGCCTGATCCTCTTCAATCAGCGCGCGGGTCTTGGTGGTATCAACAGGGATACCGGGACCCATCGTGGTGGAAGCGGTGATCTTCAGAACGTAGCGACCCTTGGCTGTGGTCGGCTTCAGTCGCAGGAGTTCCTCCAGGACAGCCGCGTAGTTCTCAGTCAGAGCCTTCGCGGTGAAGTCGGTGTTGCCGAGGACGAAGTGGACGTTCGCGTGCTTGTCAACACGGAACTCGATACGGCCACCCTTGATGTCCTTGACAGCCTTGGCCACATCCATGGTCACGGTGCCGGTCTTGGGGTTGGGCATGAGGCCACGGGGACCGAGGACACGACCGAGACGGCCGACCTTGCCCATCATGTCCGGGGTAGCAACAGCGACGTCAAAGTCGACGTAGCCCTTTGCTACCTTTTCAATCAGTTCGTCGCCACCGACCTCGTCGGCGCCGGCCTCTTCAGCCTGAACTGCCTTCTCACCAACGGCGAAGACCAGGACCCTAGCGGTCTTACCGGTGCCGTTCGGCAGGCTGACAGTGCCACGGACCATCTGGTCCGCCTTACGGGGGTCAACGCCCAGACGGACGGTGCCCTCAACAGTCGAGGGGAACTTCGTTACTGAAGTCTCTTTAGCGAGCTTCATTGCCTCAAACGGGCTGTAGAGAACACCGGGAACGATCTTCTCTGCGGCTGCCCGGTACTTCTTCGAGCGCTTTGCCATTCTGCTTTTCTCCTTGCAGTTGTGGTGAAACGGGCTGCGCGGCCCTACCACCTAAGTTCTGTTTTCCTGAGTGATCAGGCTTCGACGGTGATGCCCATGGAACGGGCGGTGCCTGCAATGATCTTCATTGCTGCTTCAACGTCGTTTGCGTTCAGGTCGACCTGCTTGGCTTCAGCAATCTCACGAACCTGTGCCTTGGTCAGCTTGCCAACCTTGTCGGTGTGAGGGGTTGCGGAGCCCTTGCCAACTCCCGCTGCCTTCTTGATCATCTGCGAGGCCGGAGGCGTCTTGGTGATGAACGTGAATGAGCGGTCCTCGTACACGGTGATCTCAACGGGAACAATGTTGCCGCGCTGTGATTCAGTTGCCGCGTTGTAGGCCTTGCAGAACTCCATGATGTTCACGCCGTGCTGACCAAGCGCCGGACCAACGGGCGGCGCAGGGTTGGCTTGACCGGCGGGAATCTGGAGCTTGATCAGCCCAGTAACCTTCTTCTTCGGTGCCATAGTTTTTTGGGTCCTTCACTACTAATGCATGACTCTTCATACCCGGTTGACCCCGCGGTTACGGGACATTCCAGAGTCTGACGAGCCGCCTCATAATGAGGCGTTTACGCGCGCTGACAATGACGCACGCAAGCTGCGATTCTACTCGCCTCGGGGGCCGGTAACGAACCCCCGTGGGCGACTTCACTAACTACTTGTCGAGCTTCTGTACCTGATCGAAGCGAAGCTCAAGCGGCGTCTCTCGCTCAAAGATGGTCACCAGCACCTTGAGGCGCTGAGTTTCGACCATGATTTCGGAGATTTCGGCGGTCAGCTCAGCGAACGGTCCGTCGGTGACACGCACGATCTCGCCCACCTCCCAGTCGATGACAGCCGGGGCTGCCTTCGCCGTCGCGGACTTAGCCGCTTCCTTACCGACCAGCAGGCCGGGGGCAAGCATATTGACGACCTCATCCAGTGGAAGAGGCATCGGGTTGTACTGGTCACCAACGAATCCGGTGACAGCGGGTGTCTCTTTGACGACACGCCACAGCTGCTCATCCATCTCATCGTCGTAACCGGTGCCCTGCATCTGAACGAGGACGTAGCCCGGAATGCGGCAGCGCATAACCTTCTTGCGCACCGTGTTACGGATCTCCACGACCTCTTCCATCGGAACCTCAACGCGGGTGATCAGGCGCTGCAGATCCTCATTCTCAACACGACGCTCAAGGTTTTCCTTTACCTTGCGTTCGTGACCCGAGAAGGTGTGAACGACGTACCAGTCGCCACCCTGGTCCTCGAACTCTTCGCGAAGAGCCTCGAGGGGATCCATCTCTTCCTCAGGCTGCGCGGGGTTAATGTGAGCCTCGCCGGCCTCGTCCTCAGCAATCGCCTCGGCAGCCGCGGCCTCTTCGGCCTCAGCATTCTCATTCACTACCTCTGGACCTGCCGCAGCCGAATCTTCAGCGTCGTCAAACCCCT
>CAMFDH010000174.1 GCA_945949035.1 uncultured Actinomyces sp. | reverse complement strand
AACCAGTGAAGTGGTTGTTGAGATTGTCTCGGGTTCCAGCCCGAAGGATGTCCTGCCAAAGCTGATCACACTCGGGCTGATCCCACGAGTACACGCGCTGGTAGATCGGGACCACAAACCGCTCGCTCTTCTTCAAGAGTTCAAGAAGGTTCGCATCGACGGCCTTCATGACGTTACTCCTTCAAGATCTGCAACGATCGCATCTATCTTGGCCCGCAGCTCCGACTGTCGGGCCACAATCTGCTCGATACGGGCATTCAACTCCCTTATGTCAATGACCTCGCGGGTGTCCTCGGGCTCTACGTAAGAAGACACTGCGAGGTTGTAGTCGTTTTCCGCGATTGCACTATTTGGGACCACGGCTGCGAAGTAGTCCTGGTGTTCGCGCACCTCAAGTGCCTGGAGGATCTTCTGAAGGTTGTTGGGGTCGAGCTTGTTCTTGTTACCGACTCGCACGAACTCTGCTGATGCATCCACAAACAGGATGTCGTTGGTCTTCTTAGACTTCTTGAGAACGATGACGCAGGTTCCAATGGTGGTTCCAAAGAACAGATCCGAAGGAAGCTGGATAACCGCATCAACATAGTTGTTGTCGATCAGATACTTGCGGATCTTCTTCTCAGCACCTCCGCGATACAGAACCCCGGGGAACTCAACGATCGCGGCTGTCCCATCGGTCGCAAGCCAGTGCAGCATGTGCATGGTGAAGGCGAGGTCAGCCTTGGACTTTGGTGCGAGAACACCAGCTGGTGCGAATCTTGGGTCGTTGATCAGAAGCGGGTTTGCGTCGCCGTCCCACTTGATCGAGTACGGAGGGTTAGAGACGATTGCTTCGAAAGGTTCATCGTCCCAGTGCTTCGGGTCAATGAGAGTGTCCCCCAACGCGATATGGAACTTTTCGTAGTTGATGTCATGAAGGAACATGTTGATGCGAGCGAGGTTGTAGGTAGTCAGGTTGATTTCCTGACCGTAGAACCCACCTACGTTCTCTTTACCCAAGACCTTGGCGAACTTCAGAAGCAGAGAGCCCGATCCAGCCGCAGGGTCATAGACCTTATTAACCCTCGTCTTACCCATCGTGGTAATACTTGCCAACAGCTCAGAGACTTCCTGCGGGGTGTAGTACTCTCCTCCAGACTTACCTGCACTAGAGGCGTACATCTGCATCAGGTACTCATAGGCATCACCGAACAGGTCGATCGAGTTCTCTGAGTAATCGCCACCCAGAGGAAGATCCCCAATTGCGTCCAGAAGCTTCACGAGCTTTTCATTACGTCGAGCAACCGTGTTGCCCAACTTGGCGCTGTTGACGTTGAGGTCATCAAACAGGCCCTTGATGTCATCTTCACTCTCAGTTCCCACCGCTGAACCTTCAATGTCCCGGAAGATCGTTTCGAGTGTTTCATTGAGATTCTCGTTCGAGGCAGCCCGACGTCGCACATTTTCGAAGAGCTCTGAGGGCTTGATGTACATGCCCTTCTCATCCACCATGTCGGCACGCACGGCCTCAGCGTCCTCATCTGAAAGGCGTGCGAAGTCGAAGTCGGTATTCCCGGCCTCCCACTCGCCCTCATTGATGAACTTCGTGAGGTTCTCAGAGATAAACCGATAGAAGAGGATGCCGAGCGCATAGGACTTGAAGTCGCACCCGTCCACGGAACCGCGAAGATCATTGGCAACCTGCCAGATGGTCTTGTGCAGTTCTGCTCTCTGCTGCTCTCTCATGTTCTGCCTCAACAACTCTCCATCGCGCAGCACTGCACGACTTGCACCTGGTAGATAACGCCCATTAGACGACCATGTCCAAACGTATAGGTCATCTTGGAAGGCTGCCGTGTGGCCCGCCGGATTATGGAGAGTCTCCGCGAAAGACCAGCAGTCTCTGTGAACGATGTCGTGCAACATTCGCTGACAGCAGCCGATACCCGTCACCCATCACTTCCTGACCGGCTCCTCGACCTCGGGAAAGTCAACTTGGAAAGATGCGGGCCTGGCGTCCTTAACCGGCACAATCCGACGAGGGCGAGTAGGGTTGAGACAATCCTGCAATCGATCTCTCAATGAAGGCGAGTTAGGGCTTGGCCACAATCTACGATGTCGCAGAACGGGCAGGTGTATCGGCTGCAACGGTTTCTCGAGTGTTCAACGGAATCAAGGTAAGTGCTCCCCTGGTCGCGGCCGTGCGCAAAGCGTCAGCCGAGCTTGATTTTGTTCCTAATCGAAATGCGCGTCGGCTCAGGACTAGTTCCTCTGAGATCATCGCGATGTTGATTCCTGACATTGAGAACCCATTCTTTACAACTATGACCAGGGCTGTAGAGGACACTGCCCGATCTGCGGGTTACTCCGTCATGCTCTGCAATACGGATGAAGATCCCGTGAGGGAGCAAGAATATCTGCGCGCTGCAGTCAGCGATCCTGTGGCGGGAATTATCATGGCACCTAGCCGACAGACTGCTGACTTAAGTTTGGCGTTAGAGCGGAAGGTTCCCATAGTTTGCGTGGACCGCCGAGCACCGGGAGGGGTAGCTGACTCTGTCATTGCAGACAACGTCTCCGGGGCGCGTGCTTCTACGCACATGTTGTTTAATGCCGGCTATCGACGCATCGGTTGTGTGACCGGCCACCTCGACATTGATACAGCAGTCGAACGGCACCGAGGTTGGGAGCAGGCGTACCTCGAAAGGACTGGCGCGGCTCCTCCCCAGGAATTGGCGGAGGTCTCCGATTACAGCATCGTCGGCGGCCGGTTGGCCGCACGCAAACTCCTATCGCTTACAGAACCACCAGACGCGATATTTGCTGCATCTAACAAACTGGCTGCGGGTGTAATCCGCGCTCTGTCCGAAGTTGGGAAACTGCCCCCTTCGGTTGGTGTCGTGGCGTTCGGGGGTCTCCCGATGGTTCTGCTTATGCCGGAAGGCATCATGGTCACTCATCTTCCAGCACGGGAGATCGGTCTGACCGGTGCCGAAATGCTCTTGGAACGCATCAATGGCCTGACCGTTCCAGCTCGAGAACTCATTCTCCCCATAGTTATTGGCGACGAGGTGTCGGGCCTTGCCGTGATGGAAGGGGAGAACCATCTGCACACAAGAACGATCTAGCAGCAGGATCTAGGCCTAACTGAGGTTCGTTCTACCGTTGGTAACAGGCTGGAGCCGAGATAGTTGATCCTGGTCTCGCTGATGACCGGGGACATCTGAGAGAAAAAAGTAACCAGAGATTAGTGACCTTCTGGGCCACTCATCTCTGGTTACAGTTCTGTTGCTCGGACTTTTAGTCTTGCGGCTGGGACACGCCTCTCACGCGAGTACACCAACTTTTGCAGAGACCTCGTGAACGACTCTTTCTATCCGCTCCTGCAACTCAGCGTCTCCCGATCGCAGGGGTGCGCGTGAACCCCCTACATCGCGACCCACTGCCTTGGCAGCAACCTTCATTCGTGATGGAAACTGGCCGCCGCGAACAACTTGCCAAATTGGGAGAAGGTCAGCTTGAAGCTGGAATGCTTCTTCGAGTTTGCCGGCTTGAACTAGGTCCCATTCGCGCATACTCAACTTGGGAAACAGCCCTACGATTGCCGAAATAGCCCCAAAGGCCCCTAGGGAATAACAGGTTGGCAGCATTTCATCAGTCGCGGCATAGACCTGACCTTTGTTAGCCAGAGCCACCTTCATTTCGTACATGGCTTGGACACCCCCGACGCTCTGTTTCACGCCGAACATGTTAGGAATCTCCATCAGATCTGCAGCTAGCGCAGGGCTGATCAGGTTCT
>CAMFDH010000173.1 GCA_945949035.1 uncultured Actinomyces sp. | reverse complement strand
GCCAGCAGGCCTCAACTGACCACGGTCTCCCCTCGTACCCCCACCCGCGCCAGATGAACTGGTTCTGGGAGTACCCGACGGTTTCGCTGGGCCTCGGTCCGGCTGCCGCGATCTACCAGGCTTGGGTTGACAGGTACCTGCACCTGCGCGGTTTGAAGGACACCAGCCAGCAGCACACCTGGGCCTTCATTGGCGACGGTGAGATGGATGAGCCAGAGTCACGCGGTCTTCTGCAGATGGCTGCGGTCCAGGGCCTCGACAACCTGACCTTCGTCGTCAACTGCAACCTGCAGCGACTTGACGGACCGGTTCGTGGTAACGGCCAGATCATCCAGGAGCTGGAAGCATTCTTCAAGGGTGCCGGCTGGAATGTCATCAAGGTGATCTGGGGCCGCGGCTGGGACCAGCTGCTCGCCGCAGACAAGGACCACGCCCTCGTCAACATCATGAACCAGACCCTCGATGGTGACTACCAGACGTTCCGCGCCAATGATGGTGCCTACGTCCGTGAGCACTTCTTCGGTCGCGACCCTCGCACCAAGGCGATGGTTGAGAACTGGACCGACGACCAGATCTGGGATCTGCGTCGCGGCGGCCACGACTACCGCAAGCTCTATGCCGCCTACAAGGCAGCCATGGAGCACACCGGTCAGCCCACGGTCATCCTGGCTCACACCATTAAGGGTTACGCCCTCGGCCCGTCATTCGCTGGCCGTAACGCAACCCACCAGATGAAGAAGCTGTCGGCCGACGACGCCAAGTTGCTGCGTGACCGTCTGCAGATTCCGATCTCTGATGAAGAGCTCGACAAGAACCCGGGCATCCCGCCCTACTACCGTCCGGCCGATGACGACCCCGCTCTGCTCTACATGAAGGAGCGTCGTGAGGCACTGGGCGGCTACCTCCCCGAGCGTCTTCCGAACAACCCCAAGTGGGAGACGATTCCTGAGAAGCCGTTCAAGTCCCTCGCTAAGGGTTCGGGCAACCAGAAGGTCGCCTCGACCATGGCGTTTGTCCGCGCTCTGAAGGACCTGATGCGAGACAAGGAAGTCGGCAAGTACGTTGTGCCGATCATCCCGGATGAGGCCCGGACTTTCGGTCTGGACTCCATCTTCCCGTCCGCGAAGATCTTCAACACCCACGGTCAGAACTACACCTCCGTTGACGCAGACATGATGCTGTCGTACAAGGAGTCGACTGAGGGACAGATCCTGCACACCGGTATTACCGAGGCCGGCTCTGCCGCTGCCCTCCAGGTCGCCGGTACCGCCTACACCACGCACAACACCCCGTTGCTGCCGGTGTACATCTTCTACTCGATGTTCGGGTTCCAGAGGACGGGCGATCAGTTCTGGGCTGCCGCTGACATGCTGGCAAAGGGCTTCGTCATCGGAGCCACTGCCGGTCGCACCACCCTGACCGGTGAGGGCTTGCAGCACCTTGACGGCCACTCGCAGCTTCTTGCTTCGACAAACGACGGCTTCGTCTCCTACGACCCCGCCTACGCATACGAAATGAAGTACATCTTCAAGGATGGCATCAAGCGTATGTTTGGCAAGGACGATCCTCGCGATCCCAACATTCTCTACTACATCACGGTCTACAACGAGCCAATCGTTCAGCCCGCTGAACCGGAGAACCTGGATGTCGAGGGCGTTCTGCGCGGTATCTACAAGGTTGATGACCACACCAACAACGGTGGTCTGAAGGCCCAGATCCTCGCTTCGGGCGTCGGTGTTCCGTGGGCTCGTGAGGCACGTCAGCTCCTGGCCGATGACTGGGGTGTTGACGCGGCTGTTTGGTCCGTAACCTCCTGGAACGAACTGCGTCGTGACGGAGTTGCCGCTGATGAGCACAACTTCCTTCACCCGAATGAGGAGTACCGCCACCCCTACGTCTCGCAGAAACTCGCGGGCTCTGAGGGACCGTTCGTGGCTACCTCAGACTGGACCTCGATGGTTCACGACCAGATCCGCCCCTGGATCCCAGGTCGCTACCTGACCCTTGGCACCGATGGCTTCGGTATTTCCGATACCCGTCGGGCGGCACGTCGCTACTTCCACGTTGACGCTGAGTCAACGGCAGTGCGCGTCCTGCAGGGCCTGGTCTACGACGGCAAGCTGGACCACTCGGTTCTGCAGCAGGCCATCGACAAGTACAAGCTGTTCGACTACAAGATTGACGCAGCACCGAAGCTAGAGAACTAGTTTCGACAGACAGAGGGGGCGTTGGAACCGAAAGGTTCCAACGCCCCCTCTGCTTTGCTTCTAAGAGTTCTCAGAAGAGTCGAGGATATCCCTCGGGGTTCTCCAGGCCTCTACCACCGGGTCGGCGAACTTGGCGCCAGCAAACCGCTCAAGCTCTGCGACGAGCGCCCACAGCGGTAGACCCTGAATATCCAGCTCATCCGCCAGGCTGGCATCAAAGTCAAAGTCCTCAGCCGACATTCCGTTGAGCTCGCAGATGGTTGCGATCAGAGTTGACTTGAAGGTGGCGTCAACTGCCACCTTCTCCCCTGCTTCAGATGAAGTTCCCTCTGACTGCTCTTCGACCTCGGCCTCAACGACCTCGGTTTCAACACTGTCCGGTGAGGCTTCCCCGTCCCCACCGAACAGTGCTGCCAGAGCACCAAACTGATCACCAATTGTCGACATGGCTAGCTCACGCGGTGGAGCCAGCGGACGGGAGCACCTGCGCCCGCGTAACGGAACGGTTCCAACTCGTCGTCCCAGGCCTGCCCGAGGGCGAGGTCGAGGGCCTCCCTCAGGTCCTCGTAGTTATGGGCTGACTCGATAGCTGCTCGAACCTGGTTCTCAGAAACGACGACATTTCCAGCCGAGTCCATCTGGTGGTGGAAGATTCCGAGCTCCGGAGTATGGGACCAACGCGAGCCATCCGAATCACGGGTGGCTTCCTCCGTGACTTCGTAGCGAAGGTGCTCCCACCCCCTCAGTGCAGAGGCGAGGCGAGCACCGGTTCCGATCTCACCCACCCAGGACAGCTCGGCGCGCATCATGCCGGGAGCAGCCGGTTGGGCAGTCCATTCCAGGCGCACTTCACGCCCCAGTGCCGATGCGGCCGCCCACTCGACGTGCGGCCCTAGCGCTGGGGGAACCGAGTGTACGAAGAGCACACCGCGGGTCGTTGTTCCTAGCATCGCTACCTCCCGTTAGTGACAAGGTTCGTCTTCCCCAACGTCCTTGCATCCACCAGGATTGCGATGCTCCAAGATTAGCCTGATCTGTCCTTCAACGCCAAGGTCCGAGTTGGCATCCTGAGTCTTAAGCCAGTCCACCTCGAATGCAGTTAAGCCAATGGACGCAAGGTAGCACCACCCGGACCCGGAAACGGCTTTTACCGGTGCGGCGGTTTAGACTCGAGGCATAGAAGTCTAATGGGACGCCCAGAAGGAGAAGCAGTGAAAAAGGTTCTATTTGTCTTCGGAACCCGCCCCGAAGCAATCAAGATGGCACCGATGATTCGAGAGTTGAAGGGACGCCCTGAAGAGTTTGAAGTTTCGGTCTGTGTCACCGGGCAACACCGGGAGATGCTGTACCAGGTGCTCGACTTCTTCTCGATCAAGCCGGACTTCGACCTCGAGGTCATGAGGCCCAATCAAAGCCTGTTCGGAGTGACGTCATCGATCCTGGTCGGACTAGAGCCGATCCTCGATCAGGTTTCCCCCGATGTCGTGCTGGTTCAGGGTGATACGACCAGCGTTCTCGTTGGGGCACTGGGAGCCTTCTACAAGAAGATCAAGGTAGGACACCTCGAAGCC
>CAMFDH010000172.1 GCA_945949035.1 uncultured Actinomyces sp. | reverse complement strand
GACTGGATACATGGGAGGCAAGTCAACCGCCCCCACCTACGTCCAGGTCTGCACAGGCTTTACGGGTCACGCGGAGACCGTCAGGGTCATATATGACCCGAAGCGTGTCACCACCCGCGAGATTCTGTCCGTGTTCTTTGAGAACCACGACCCGACCCAGGTGAACAGGCAGGGGAACGACCGCGGCACTCAGTACCGCAGCGCCATCTGGACTACGACTGACGAGCAGTTCGAGGTCGCTCAACTGCTCAAGTCAGCCTATGAGGAGCGGATCATCGCTGCCGGCATGCCACCGATTGCAACGGAGATCCACTCCCCACCTCCGCCCGTTTTCTACCTGGCAGAGGAGTACCACCAGGGCTACCACCACAAGAATCCCCACGGTTACTGCAACCACGGATTCAACGGAGTGGAGTGCCCTCGCGGCGTTCTCTAACGCTTGATGGTCTCGAGAATGTCGGTGACGAAGACCAGGGTTGCACCGCCCGCGATACCTGCCTGAGGTACACCGCGGGGTCCGTAGCCCAGTTCCGAGGGGATGGAGAGAAGGACGCGTGAACCAACACGCTGTCCTACCAGACCTTCATCCCAGCCTGCGATGACCATGCCGACACCGATTCCGAAGTCGAGCGGCGCACCGCGGTCGTAGGAGTTGTCGAAGACGCGGCCGTTCCAGCTCTGCCCCAGGTAGTTGCAGACAATGGTGTCTCCGGCCTCGACAATGTCGCCGGTGCCCTCCTCGAGGACCTCAACAACGAGTCCCTCCGGGGGCGTGGGGGCTGAGAATGTAATGACCGGCTTGTCGCCGAACTCGCCGGTTACCTGTACGTTTTCCATGCTTTTCCTTCCGCGACCGGGTCGCCGTGAGTGGTTTTCTGAACTAGTCAGATTCGTTACTAACGCGACTGTAGCCGCGAAAGAATGTTGAGGATCTCGATGTAGAGCCACACGATGGTGACCATCATGCCGAATGCGCTCATCCAGGCGTACTTTGCCGGCACACCCCTCTGCACGCCGACGCGAACCTGATCAAAGTCAGAGATCAGACAGATGGCCCCGATGAACACTGCGAACACCGACAGGACAACGCTGAGCGGGAAGCCCATGATGCTGGGACCGTCGATGCCGCCGATGGGTGCACCGAGGAGGCCGAGGACGAAGATCAGCAGTCGGGAGACGATCAAACCGATGAGTGAGATGAGGGCGAACCGCTGCATCTTTGGTGAGTTGCGGATTTTACCCGAAGCAAACAGAGCCAGAGTCACGCCAAAAACAGCAAAGGTGGCAACCACGGCCTGCAGGACCACACCCGGCGCCCACATCTCCGTCACCATGCTCAGCGCACCCAGAGCCACGCCCTCAAGCGCCGAGTAGGCCAGGATTAGCCCCGGACGAATCGTCTTCGAGAAGATATTGACCATCGCGGCAACCAAACCAAGCAGAATGCCGCCCATCATCAGCGGGGTGGCGAGCGCCAGGTTCTGCGCGGTAATGAACCACGATCCGGCCGCAAACGCGATGAGGACGATCAGGTTCAGCGCCGTCTTAACGATGACATCGTCATAGGTCATGCGACCCGTATCGACGGCATCGGCCGCCCGGCCCTCATACGACTGGCGCGCCTCTTCAAACGCCTTCTGGTCGTAGACCGGCGGGCGAGTGGCCTGTGCCGCCTGTGTGGCCGCGGCGGACTGAGCCGCCCACTGGTGTTCCATGCGACTAAAAACCGGATTCGACATTAATGCTCCCAAGTCTTGAGGTACTACCCCAAGGTTTCCACATTTCGCCCCATTCACGCCACGACTTCCGCCCTCGGCTATACGCTCAAGGCGGACAGTCGTGGGCTTTCCGTTAAGGTGAGACTATGCAGACCACTTCCAGTCGTAACCTCATTGTCGAGGGCGATAACCTCCAGGTCATCTCCTCATTTCCGGATGAGAGCTTTCGTCTGATCTAGCTCGATCCCCCATTCAACACCGGACGGACGCAGTCACGCCTGACTCGCAGCTCCAAACGCGCCCCCGGTTCCGGACGGGTGGGTTTCAAGGGCGTGCGCTACGAGCAGGTCGTTGAGATGGTGACCTCCTACGACGATCGATTTGCCGACTACTGGGAGTTCTTGGAGCCTCGCCTCGAGGAAGCCTGGCGCCTGCTCACCCCCGACGGCACCCTCTACTTACACCTTGACTACCGCGAGGTGCACTACGCCAAGGTCCTGCTTGACGCCCTGTTCGGACGTGAATGCTTCCTGAACGAAATCATCTGGGCCTATGACTACGGTGCCCGCACCAAGAAGAAGTGGCCCTCAAAGCACGACACCATCCTTGTCTACGTCAAGGATCCGGGCGCCTACTACTTCAACTCCGAAGAGGTCGATCGGGAACCCTACATGGCTCCCGGCCTCGTCACGCCGGAGAAGGTTGCCAAAGGGAAGCTTCCCACCGATGTCTGGTGGCACACCATCGTCTCCCCCACCGGCAAGGAAAAAACAGGCTACGCCACGCAGAAGCCCGTGGGTATATTGCGCCGGATCATCCAGGCGTCCAGTCAGGAGGGCGACACCGTCCTCGACTTCTTCGGCGGTTCAGGAACTACCGGCGCGGCCGCACAGCAGCTGGGGCGCAACTTCGTCCTCATCGACCAGAATCCGGAGTCAATCGAGGTCATGCGTGCGAGACTTCCGGGTGCCACCGTCAAGAAGTGGAGGAAGGGGATGCAGTTCAGCGGAGCGATTCGATCGCCTGCTGAGCCTGCTCAGGAGTGAACATTTCCCCGTCCTTGCTGCTGAGCAGCTCGTAGATGTCCTCGGGAGTGAGGTCGGGGTCCTGGTTGTAATCGGCAGCCTTTACCTTGGCATTCTCAGTCCAGTCCCAGTTCAGGGAGTCGAGGGCGCAGTTCGCGGCCTCCTCGGAGAAGGCATCACCGCTCTCATCCACCAGCAGCATCCGTGCCATGGCCTCACTAACCCGTAGTTCCGCCGCGTAGTAGCGAGCGGGTATGAGGGCAGCTTCACAACCGGCAGCAGTACCGGTGCTTTCACTCGGCCTACCGCCTTCCTGCGGATCTACCACGGCGCCACTCTGCGTGTCGTCCTCGCCCCCACCTGGAACCGCAACGACCTCCTCCGACTGGGACGCGCTCTGCTCCTCGGTTCCGTTGTCACGTGTTCCCAGTGCCGTCGCAATGACGAGGGCGGCGATGATCAGCAGCGTCAGGCCCGCCCAGAACGACCAGCGCCGGTACCAAACCGGGCCCGCTGGGGCGTGATGGACTGAAGAGCGGCTGGGGTGCGGCCTATCTGCTGACGTTGTCATTCCACAATCTTACGGTCCGCACAGAAACAGGTTGCATATCACGGTTATCTCAGCCATCATTCAAGGTTGTCCTTATGAGGGGGAAGACAGTGCAGTCTAGAAAACCAGCAGCTTCGGCCTTAGCTCGTGCCCGAACGCTGATGATCGCCGGACTGGTGATCTCTGTACTCGGCAACCGCCTGATTGACGGAACGTTCAACGGACTGGTTGCCGCAGGAGTGGTGGCGGCTTTCGCCCTCGTGCTTCTTGAGTCGCTGGATCAAATCATCGTCTTCACGTTCCCGCTGTATGCCCGGTTCCTCAAGCGCTTCTCCCCCGACCTGGCGATGATCACCTCAGATTTGGTCGAAGCGGTGACCTCCGCAGTCGTGGTTGTAACGATTCTGCTGCGTCCTGACTGGGCTGTCGGAGGGATCGTTACCTACCTGATCTTCACCATCTTCCTTCTCCCGATCACCGATATCGCG
>CAMFDH010000171.1 GCA_945949035.1 uncultured Actinomyces sp. | reverse complement strand
CGGCCACCTCGAAGCCGGCTTGCGCAGTGGGGACCTCTACTCCCCCTTCCCCGAGGAAGGTAACCGCCTCCTTGCAACCCGCCTGACCGACTTCCACTTCACCCCCACGCCTCAGGCCAGCGACAACCTCCTCGCTGAGGGCGTTGATGCCTCCAAGATCCACATGGTTGGCAACACCGTCATTGACGCTCTCTTCTGGGCCGTTGACATCCTCAAAGACCAGGGCGGCAATCCGCTGGAAGACCTGCTTCCCACCCTGGACTGGAGCAGGCGAATCGTCCTTGTCACCGGCCACCGCCGCGAGTCATTCGGTGATGGGTTCCAGCAGATGTGTGCAGCCATCTCCCGGCTCGCAACCGATAACCCCGAAGTCGAGTTCATCTACCCGGTTCACCTCAACCCCAATGTTCAGGCGCCCGTTGAGCAGTACCTGTCGGGACAGCCCAACATTCACCTGATCGCACCCCTCGACTACCCCAAGTTGATTTGGCTCATGGAACGCTCCTACTTCGTTCTCACCGACTCGGGAGGAATCCAAGAGGAAGCTCCCTCACTGGGCAAGCCCGTCCTCGTGATGCGCAACGTCACCGAGCGCATGGAGGGCGTCACCGCCGGCACCGCGCGCCTAGTCGGCACCAATGAGCAGGCCATTTACGAGGCCGCTCAGACCCTGCTTCACGACCCGCAAGCCTACGATGCGATGGCGCACGCGGTGAACCCCTACGGTGATGGCACTGCAAGCCGCCAGATGGCTGACATTCTGGCTACTGCCAAGTAGCAGCACACCGGTCAGCACCTAAAGCTTGAGGCCCGCAGGTAAACAACCTGCGGGCCTCAAGCTCTGTCAGCTCAAACTAGAAGTTCGACTCCCGGATAGCTTTCAGAGCCTTGCGCCTCGTGGCACGATCAAGGCGGTCGATGTAAAGCATCCCGTCAAGGTGGTCGGTCTCGTGCTGGAGGGCGCGGGCCATCAGCTCCTCGCCCTCGACAACAACCGGCTTTCCATCAAGGTCAATTCCCTCAACACGGGCGTACCAGGCACGTTCTGTCGGGAACCACAGGCCGGGAACCGAAAGGCATCCCTCATCCCCGTCCTGGTACTCCTCAGTCGAGACCTCTACCAGCTTGGGGTTGAGGACGTACCCGATGTCCCCGTCGATGTTCCACGAGAAGGCTCGCAGTCCCACCCCAATCTGGGTCGCAGCCAGCCCTGCCCGGCCGTCCATATCGACGGTCTCAAGTAGGTCCTCAACCAGGGACTTCACCCGGTCATCAATATCCGTGATCCACTCGGTCGGCGTGCGCAGGATTGGATCACCAATGATGCGAATGTCGCGAATAGCCATCTGGTCTAGTTCCCTTCCAGGTCGCCCAGCGCCACGCTTTCAGCGGCAATGAGCCTGTTGTGTGCCTCGGTGAGTGCCATGAACGCATCTTCAACCTTGACTTCGGTTCGCTCACCTGAGCGACGTTCCCTAACCTCGACGACCCCATTCTTGATTCCCCGGCCAACCACAACAGCCAAGGGGACCCCGAGTAGTTCTGCGTCGGCAAACTTGACGCCGGCCGAAGCCTGGCGGCGATCATCGAGGAGAACGTCAAGTCCAGAGGCATCAAGATCCTCAGCCAGGGTGACGGCAGCGGTCTCAAGCTCATCACCCTTGCCAGCGACGATGACCTGGACATCGAACGGCGCCACAGAAGCCGGCCATGCCAGTCCCTTGTCGTCGTGGGTCACCTGTGCCAGTGAAGCCAGGGCGCGCGAAACACCGATCCCGTAGGAACCCATGGTGACAGTGCGTGCCTTACCGTTCTCGTCGAGAACCTTGAGACCGAGAGCTTCCGCGTACTTGCGGCCCAGCTGGAAAATGTGTCCGATCTCGATGCCACGGTGCAGGCTGAGGGGACCGGAACCATCGGGAGCCGGATCGCCCTCACGAACATCAGAGGCTTCAATGAAGCCATCGACCTCGAAATCACGTCCGCGGACCAGGCCGATGACGTGCTGATCAACACTGTTCGCACCCGAGATCCACACGGTTCCCACTGCGATGCGGGGGTCGACCAGGTACCTCACCGAACCTGAAATACTGCCGTCCTCGTCAACCACTCGTGCGGGTGAGTTTGGACCGATAACTTCGGGGCCGATGTAGCCGGCTACCAGCTCGGGGTGCTTCTTGAAGTCTTCCTCGGTGGCGACCTCAACCTCGAGGGGTGCCAGCGACGCCTCGAGTCGTGCGGTATCAACCTCACGGTCACCCGGGACTCCGACGACGATTACCTCGCGGTCACCATTGCCGTCGGTCACAGCGAAGACAACATTCTTCAGGGTGTCTGAGGCCTGCCACGGACGATCTTCACGCGGAGCTGCCGCGTTGACGGCCTCGACCAGGGTTTCGATTGTGTCCGCCCCGGGAGTGTCGACGAGGACGGCCTCCGGCAGACCCTCAGTTGGCTGGGGTTCCGGCGAGGGCGTCGTCACGGCCTCGGAGTTCGCAACATAGCCACCAGGAGAGGTCACAAAGGTGTCCTCACCGACCGGGCTGGGCATGAGGAACTCTTCTGACTTCGAGCCGCCCATTGCCCCGGACATGGCCGAAACAATCACGTAGGGCAGCCCCAGGCGCGTAAAGATGCGCTCGTACGCATCCCGCTGGGCCTGGTAGGAATCATTGAGCTGATCGTCAGTTAGATCGAAGCTGTAGGCATCCTTCATCGAGAATTCGCGACCACGTAGGAGGCCGCCGCGCGCCCGGGCTTCGTCACGGAACTTGGTCTGAATCTGGTAGAGCGTCAGCGGCAGTTCCTTGTAGGACGAAACCATCTCTTTAACCAGGAGGGTGAACATTTCCTCGTGGGTCGGCGCCAGCAGATAGTCGTTGCCCCTACGGTCCTTCAGACGGAAGAGGTTGGGCCCGTACTCTTCCCATCGGTTGGTGAGCTTGTAGGGCTCAGCGGGAAGCAGGCCCGAGAAGAGCACCTCCTGGGCACCTGCCCGAGCCATTTCCTCACGGATCACCGTCTCGACTTTGCGCAGAACCTTCAGGCCCAGCGGAAGCCAGGTGTAGATTCCCGGCGCGACACGGCGGATGTACCCGGCGCGAACCAGCAGCTTGTGGCTCTCAAGCTCAGCCTCAGCTGGATCCTCTCGCAGCGTCTTTACGAACAGCTGCTGCAAAGTTGTAAGCATGTGACTCCCTAGTTGTCCTGCGACGGCGAAGCATCGGCGACGTTGCGACGAATGCTACGAAGTTTGAGGCCGACAATGCCTGCACTTGCAGTTAGTGCCAGGCTGGCGGCGGCGCGCCCAAACCTGGGCTCGAGTACCTGGTACCGCTCGCGGACCTGGATCAAAGTGGCACCGCCCGCGGGTCGCAACGCAACCGCAATCGAGGCGGAGAACAGATCCATGTCCTTCTCTTCGACGCGAACCGGGGAAGCTGTCTGCCAGACAATCAGGTCAGGGGCTTCCCGGTACACAACCTCAAGGGTTGTTCCAAGCAGCTTTTCGTAGGTCTCTTTCAGTTCGAGGGCGGCCGGCCAGATAGCGGCCGGTTCGACCTCGGCAATCAGCGCACGATCACCCTGAATCTGCGCGGTTGGTAACTCAAGATCCCCCGGCATCGACACCTGTGTCTGGGATTTTGTGAGTCCCAGACGAGCCGGAAAACCAAAGTATGAGGCAGCGCCAACTGCCACCCCGGTCAGAAATAGTGACCTGGTGAGTTTACGCAATGACCTCGACCTCGCCCTCTCCGGCCTCAAGCCCCATTTCCTCAGCC
>CAMFDH010000170.1 GCA_945949035.1 uncultured Actinomyces sp. | reverse complement strand
AGACGTCGAAGCTAAACACGTTGCGTGCATCCTGGCTACGCCTGCCAAAGTCCCAGGGGTAGTCGCTCTCGGACATCCCGTAGCTGGCCCAGTAGTTCAGCTTCGCGTCAATATCGCCGAGTTCTCCACCGCTCAGATCTGAGGTCATGGCCTCAAAGAAAGTGCTGTCGTAAGTCTCCATGCCTTCGATGACTGGCATCTGCTCCGAGGTGAGCAAGACAGTTAGTTCGGCGTTATAGAGCTCGATGTCGTAGTCGATGTCCTCGCCGGCCGGGACCTGGCGCAGGTCGAGAATGTTGTTCTCCCCGGAACTCCAGATCTCTTCCTCGGTGTAGTCAAGGTAGGTGGTGGGCATTCCTTCTAGCTCATACGGCTCCTCGTAGGTCACCTCGCTCACGTAGCTGCCCTGGTAGTCCGGCAGTGCACTTATTGACAGGCCGCCTAGAAGGATGGGAGCTGAGATAACAGCACCGACGATGGTGAAGGGAAGGAACCAGCCGGGTCGCTGCCGGGTCGCTGCCGCATAGACGATGACTGCGCCGCCGATCAGGATGATGAGGCCGGTCGTCACCAGAATGACATTGCCCTGGAACGAACCATAGGTGTTCCACATGATCAGAAAGCCGATGGCTGCGATCAGCAGCATGGCTCCGACGGCCGAGTAGGTGACTGTATTGCTTAGGGTGCGTTGCTTCCGCGGTTGCGGGGGCATCCCGGGTGGGTACGTTTCGTTCATGCTTCAATCTTGCGCCACCAGGGTGGCCCGACGGCATGGGGTAAGTCCCTGATTGGTCCCCCAATCCGTCCTTAGGGGGTGGGAGTGGTGGTCGGGATCTGACACCATGAGGACGTGGCTAAAAGTAAACGCACCCCCTTGAGACTGGCGCAGTCGGACAGTGTTGGAATGGCACCGCCGTGGGTCGGCGGTGTCGCCTCCGGCATCGCTGCACGCTACGGTTTTCCCGTTGCTGCGGTGCGGACTGCGTTCGTTGCCCTCGGACTCCTGGGAGGACTCGGGGTCGCCCTCTACATTTGGCTGTGGTTGACCAGCTCGACAGATGAGCAGATCACAGCTGAAACCCAGGTTGCCGGGCCCGCGACGCAGGCCTACCGGGCACCGATGCGTGAAGTGGGAGAACGGCGTGACACCCAGGTCGTGGCCGGACGCCTCTTTGTCGTCGGGGTGGCGTTCCTTGTCGTAGCTGCTGTCACGGCCTTCCTATTTACCCTCTTTGGAACCTCGGGGCTGCGGATCTTCTGGCCGGTCCTGACGGTGGCCGGAATGTGGCTGGTGTGGTTCCAGGCACCCCGGGTGGCCGGGAGGAAACTGGGACCCATCGGTCTGGTCGTCCTCGGCACCCTGGTCGCCGTCATTGGCGCACTAAATACGCTGTATGCTTTCGGCCTCATCCCGACGGTCGCATCGGGGCTGACCGCCGCACTGGTGGTGTTCATCGTGGCGGCACTGACCCTTGCGCCCCTGGCCCTGCGGGTGGTTCGGGATCTCACTGCGTCCCAGGCCCGCGAGGCCCGTGAGATAGAGAGGGCGGATATTGCGGCCCACCTGCACGACTCCGTTCTGCAGACCCTGACCCTGATCAGGGGTGCTGCCGACGACCCGACACGGGTGCGCGCCCTCGCCCTCACCCAGGAACACGAACTTCGTTCCTGGCTCTACACGGGCAGCGTCGAACCTGAGGTTTCGGTGGCGGAGGCCCTTGGTAAGCAGGCTGCAGAGATCGAGGCCACCTACGGTACTGCGATCGAGGTCGTCACCGTTGGCGACATGACACCCGGTCCCCGTCAGAGCGCGGCCATCGCTGCGGCTGCCGAGGCCATGACGAATGCCGTTCGCCACGGTCGCCCACCGATCACCGTCTTCCAGGAGGCGCGGGATGGCAACCTCGAAATCTACGTCAAGGATGCCGGCACCGGCTTTGATTTCGATGCCATTGCTTCGGATCGCCACGGCCTTCGCAACTCAATCATCGGTCGGGTCGAGCGGGTGGGTGGTGAGGTCGATGTTCGCTTCCTTCCGCCCAGTGAACCGTCACCCTTCATGTTTGCCGAGGACGGCGCGCCAGGTGCTAGCGTCGGAGAAGGCGAAGGGAACGGTTCCGCTCCCAACTTCGGCGGTACAGAAGTTCGAATCAAGCTTCCACGTTCCGCGGACGACCAGGTTCTTCCCGTCAGTTCGCACGAGTCAGAAAGAGAAACGGCATGACAATCCGCGTCCTCGTCATCGATGATCACCCCATGGTGCGCGCGGGGGTTCGCGCCGAGCTCGACAAGAGCGATGCGGTTGAGGTGGTTGGTGAAGCCGCTGACGTGGAGACCGCAGTTGCTGCCTGCCACGCTCTGCGTCCCGATGTGGCCCTGCTTGACGTGCACCTGCCCGGCGGTGGCGGCGGCGGGGGACCCGAGGTGGCGCGTCGCTGTGCAGATCTCACGGAAACACGCTTCCTCGCCCTGTCGGTTTCCGATGCGGCCGCCGACGTGGTGGCCGTTATTCGCGCCGGAGCACGCGGGTACGTCACCAAGTCGATCTCTACCCCCGAACTGGTCGCCGCCGTCGAACGCGTTGCCGCGGGGGACGCCGCATTCAGCCCGCGACTGGCGGGATTCGTCCTCGATGCTTTCGGTACCGAGCAGACGGACCCGAACGAGGAGGACGAGCTCGACCTCTTGACGACCAGGGAGGCCGAGGTGATGCGCCTGATTGCCCGCGGCTACACCTACAAGGAGGTCGCCTCCGACCTCTTCCTTTCGGTCAAGACCGTCGAGAGCCACGTCTCTGCGGTTCTGCGCAAGCTGCAGCTTTCGAACCGGCATGAGCTGACGCGTTGGGCGGTCAAGCGCAATATTGTCTAGCCGTCGCGGCTAGTCGAGTTCGGGGTGCATCATACTCAGCACGATGTCTTCGGCCTGATCCAACAGGATGTCAAGGTGGCTTGCCTTCGGATCAAACTTCAGGTTGCAGTCGGGGAGGACAGCCGCGAGGTGGCGAGAGCCTGAGATGTCGACCGAGGTGTCCTTACCCCCCTGCCAGACGGTGATGGGAATGGGAGGTTGGGTCTCGTGGAGCTGCGCTGCGATCTGACTGATCGTGATTCCCCAGTCGCTCAACAGGGCGTCATTCTCATGAACCACACCCCTGCTTGAGGCCTGTTGAGCATGGGCGTTGGAGCGGGCGAAGATTCGCCTGTAAATGCTCTTGTCACCGCGGGCAGCGCGGCGCCGATCTGAGAGCCGGAAGCCCAGCTCAAGAATATCCTCACCGAGTTGGGGCACCTTGGTCAGTAGTTTCAGGGCGGGCATCCAGAGGTGGCCGGCCCAACGCTCCACATCGTTATTGAAGATTGCATGCTCGGTCTGGGGTGCGACGAGGCCGACTGCACGAAGCTGGGAGGCTAGGGGAGCGGCGCATACTAGGGCGTGTGGCCCACCCCCGGACCAGCCGACGATGGAGTAGGTCTTGATCCCGAGGTGGTGTGCGACCTCGCTGACATCCGCGGGCCAGTCGACGATTCGTCTGCCGGGCAGGAAATCCGATCTGCCCATGCCGGGCCTGTCGAGGGCGATGATCCGCGCCCCGTGTTTGAGGGCGGCCTCCTCAAAGACGCCACCTTCCAACGCTGAGCCCGGGGTGCCGTGGAAGTAGAAAATTGGAGAGCCGTCATCCGTACCGAACTCACGCCAGTCGATACGGCGACCATCCCTCAGACGGGTGTGGAAGGGACGTCCCGCGAAGACGTGTTCGGGTCCAAACCCGCTGTTGTCCCAGCTCATCTTCCGGGTCCGGAATTGGCAGTTTATCGACGTCGGCTTTGCAG
>CAMFDH010000169.1 GCA_945949035.1 uncultured Actinomyces sp. | reverse complement strand
TTCAACGCATAGGAACCAACGAGACAGAGTAGAGCAATGATCGGAACCAGAACTTTCGGCGGAACACTGACAATCTTCACCAGGAAACGCGCCCCCAGTAGACCCCACAGCAAGATTCCAATGTTCGCTACGAAAAAGCTGGCAAATATGGTGTACATCAGCTTGGAGTTATCTCCCTGAAGCAGCTGAGGTCCCGGAGTCATCCCCTGAATCATTAGGGCCCCCAACAGTACCGCTGCACCCGCTTCACCGGGGATGCCCAGGGTAAACGCGGGGATCATTGATCCACCTACGACCGCATTGTTTGCGGATTCCGCAGCTGCAACGCCTTGGATATTTCCCTTGCCAAAGGGCACTTTTCCCTTTGGGTACTGCTTCGCCTGTGAATACGATAGAAACGCTCCGATGTCCGTTCCTGTTCCCGGGATAATGCCGATTACAGAACCAATGAAAGAGCCACGGACGATCGAGCTCCAAGAGTTGCGCATGTCCTCTTTAGTAGGGAGAACACGACCCGTTACGGAGGGCAGAACTGTTGCTTCTGACCGAGTGCGGATCATCGCAAAAACCTGGCTCATTCCGAAAACGCCAATTAGAACCGGAATGAGAGTAACTCCGTTGTATAGCTCGAAGGAGCCGAACGTTAGACGCTGTTGGGCGGTAATCGGATCCAAACCGACGGTACCAATTAGCAGTCCAAACAGCCCAGCAATGTAACCTCGAAGCAATGATTTTCCGGCTACAGCCGCGATAATGGTTAGCCCATATATTGCCAGGACAAAGAACTCTGGGGCCTGAAAGCTCAGGGCCACCCGCGCAATTAGTGGGGCCGCCACCATCATCAATATGGCGGAAAAACCCCCTCCCACTGCCGAGGCAATAAACGCCATGCCCAGTGCTTCACCAGCACGACCTTTGCGTGTCATCTGGTAGCCATCAAGCACGGTGGCCGCAGCAGCAGGAGTGCCAGGCACATTCAGAAGAATCGCGGAAATAGAACCGCCCGAGATCCCTCCGGCAAAAACGCCTAGCAGAGCAGAGATTGCGATTTCCGAGTCCATGGTGAACGTGAGCGGCAATATCAGTGCCATGGCCATCGTTGCAGTCAGTCCAGGCAGTGCACCCACCCACATGCCCGCAAACACGGCGCCGAGTGTAACGGCGATGAGCATCGGGCTAGTAAGCAGGCTTCCAAAGCCTTGGACAATTCCATTGAGAATATCCATTCTTATATTCCCATCAAGGTTTCAATTGGGCCAGTCGGTAACGGGAGCTTGAACAGCAAACCGAAAAGTAGCCACGCAACCAGGGGCGCCACAACAACCAGCAGAAGAATATGCCACCACGTGCGCATTCCCATGATCAAGGCGGTCAAACCAACTAGAACTGCAAGGGTAAGCATGAAACCCAAGTGTGGAAACAGAAAAGTACATCCAATGACGACAGCTATTTCAAGGATCAGCGGCCAGCTGAGATCCCCACCGTCTTTCCCTTCCGTGACCTCGCGTGTTGCTAAGGTCTTGCGGAAAACCCCGTAGATGAGGAATGCAGACGCAACCAGGGAGGCCACCGCAATCATCCGTGGATAAATCTGGGGGCCCGGGTCACCTCCAGCAAATTTCGCCGTGTAGCTTCCAGTGTCAACCAAAATCATGATGGCAAAGACTGCCAAGCCAACACCAATAAGAACCGGTACAACAAAAGTACTGGACAAGAACCGCCGATATTCGGTTACTCGTGCCACCGAAACAGGATCACCTGGTGCGTCTGCCATTTGTCCCCATCTCCTTCCGATCTAGAAATCGCGGAACCGCGTGACTACTGCTGTGACAGTTCCAGAAGATCGCCGTACATCTGGTTCGACTGCTCGAAGAGCTTGTTGAACTCATCTGTGGGACGAATGTCGATCCCGAAGCTGTTGCTGGTCATCACGTCAACAAATGTTGGGTCCTCGGCCATCTTCAGGAAGGCATCATTCAGTTGCTTGACGAGCGCTTCATCCATACCCTTCGGACCAGCGATCCCTCGGAACGTACCGATTACCACGTCCTGATCCTGTTCGAGGAAGGTCGGAATATCCTTCATGCCTGGGTCACGTTCCTCTGCCGCCAGTGCTAGTACCCGCATTTCACCAGCTTCGACCTGTGCAGCGACCTCACCCAATGAGAAAGTCATTGAGTCAACAGCTCCGCCGAGAACCGCCTGCGCGGCGGGCGCGGCACCGTCGTAAGGAACGTGAACCAACTCAATGCCCGCGGCTTCTCCAACTCGCGCCGCAGCCAAGTCCCAAAGGTTTCCAGGACCACCTGTCCCAACGGTGATTACTCCCGGGTTCGCCTTCGCGGCCTCAATGAAGTCATCAAGGGTCTGGTATGGAGAATCAGCCTTCACAGCCAGAGCCATCGAGTCCTGGTTGAACATGGTGATCAGGGTGAAGTCTTCCAAGCCAAAATCATAGAGGCCAATGTTCTTTCCGAACGCAATTTCTGGACTGACAATGCCGAGCTGGTAGCCATCCGGGTTGGTGTTATGAGCAATGGTTCCCCAGCCGATGGCACCGGATCCGCCCGTTAGGTTGACGACGTTAATCTGCTGACCCAAGTACTCCGGTGCGCTCTGCGCAAAGGCACGTGCCTGAACGTCCGTGCCGCCTCCAGCGGCCCAGGCTACGACCAGTTCAATCGGCTTATCTGGAAAGTTGTCATTACTAGCGGCTTCTGTCCCTGCGCCAGATGCGGCTTCCTCTGGAGCTTCATCAGCTTTCGGTGTTCCGGCGCAACCCGCCAAGGTGGTTGCCACCAGCAATGCGGATGCCGCAGCTAGTTTCCCTAGTTTCATTGTTACTCCATTTTCGTTTGGGGCCCATCTTGGGCGTTTTTCCTCATTACAGTCACCGTGTAGCGAAACCTCTGTAAACAGCCATTTCGCATCATCGGATCAGCACCCTCTAGGTCAAACCCGGACACGTACCTTGCGTTCCACGAATGACCCATCTCCTTCGATAGTGCCCCTCGTCCCAATTAGCTTGGGAGCATCTGTTCCTATGAAGCGCGATCCCCAACGGATCTCTGCTCTGAGAGTCACGATCGTCAGCCAATCTTCAAACACACCACCTTGTGTAATCGATTACAGGGAGTATAACCACGGCGCACTTTGATGTCAATCACACCCACAAGCTTCCATGAAAACGGAGGTTCCTTACGCGTTCCGCCAGGAGAAGCATTAGACGCTCAGTGCATTGTCACCCACACGCGAGCGGCGTCGTGGATGGTGGATCGAACTTGAGATCGAATGTCGGTGATGGCCCCCTTGAAACAGGGCCTGGCCAGCGCCTTGACCTCCAGAATATCTGGACAAGGTGTAGAGCTTCAGCATTCCTGATTGGATCAATAAGCACAGTCTCGGGTCGGCAGATACAGCCTTAAGTCCCAAGGATCTGGCGATTACGGGGTGCCGCGGAAGGAGAACTTCCACGACCGGACTTCAATCTTTCATTCCACTTTTCTGAAGGGACTGGATACCTTGCGTCTGAAATCGATTTCGTCTACCGTTGGATTTCATCATTTCAGTAGCTCAGATCGAGGTGGCGGTGGCGGAAGTCACTTTCCATGTCGATCAGAAGCAACACAGCGGCGGAAGAGTTGTCACTGATTTCTGGCATGCAACGATGCGTGGCTTCGCTGTATCGGTTGCAACTCTCCGACTGGTTGTCGTGCACGTAGAACCGAACTGGGCAGGGTCAGGGAATGCGAGCGTACAAGGCGGTCATGAGTACTGGAATCTATTTCGAGAGGAGACACCGCGACCTTCAACGATGAGTTTGATTGTCGTTGCAG
>CAMFDH010000168.1 GCA_945949035.1 uncultured Actinomyces sp. | reverse complement strand
GAAGTATCCGGCGTGGTCCATCGGATGGGTGTTAGCCGTGTGGTACTCGATTCCCGCGGCATCCAGGCTGCGAGAGTTTGCTCCGACCATCGCGGCGGTCAGGCTACCAACACGGACCACTGCGGTGCCCAGCGGGCGCGCAAACGGTCGGGGCTTCGCCCCTTCCCGGGAGGAGCCTGCAATGTCATCAGCGATAAGGCGCCCAGCCCGGTTAGCTGGCCCTGCTAGGGCGACCGGACGCATTGCTCCGGTGAGAGGGTCCGGAGAAGCGACGGCATCGCCACCGGCCCAGACGTTGGGAGCACTGGTGCGTCCGTGGTCGTCAACGATGAGCGCGCCGCGTTCATTCTTGAGACCAGCTGCCGTGAAGACTTCGGTTGCGGGACGAACCCCGATAGACAGGACAACCAGGTCGGCCTCTACCGCGCTTCCATCGGCCAGGTTGACCTGACCGGAACTACCCTTTCTCTCGATAGATACGGCCGCGACCCCGTCGCGTACAGTGATGCCAAGGCGGTCAAGTTCGTCAGTAAGGCGCGCGGCCACCTCCGGCTCTGCCGGGGGAAGAACATGGGGAGCCAGCTCAACGATGGTGGTCTTCACTCCCTGCTGAGCCAGTGCCTCGGCGGCCTCAAGTCCGATAAATCCCGCCCCGAGGACGACTGCCTGCTTGACGTCCCCCGCTTCAATCCTGCGGCGCATCTCAAGCGCATCGGGGACAGTGCGAAGGTGCCACACGAGGTCCGAATCGAATCCGGGAAGGTTAGGTCGCAGAGCCACGGCCCCGGGTGCAACGATCAGGTTGTCATAGGTGAGAGTCTCTTCCCTATCGCCGACTCGTACGGTCAGCGACTTGGCGTCGGTGTCGAGGGCTGTTACCTCATGTCCCGTTCGCACGTCCAGGTTCAGGGAGGCCTTCAGCTTCTCTGGGGTCTGAACCAGAAGTGAATCCTCGTTCTGGATCTCGCCGCCTACGTAGTACGGGAGACCGCAGTTCGCGTAGCTAACGTAAGGGGTCTTCTCGAGGACGATGATCTCGGCCTGCTCATCCAAACGACGAAGTCGCGCTGCAGCGCTCATACCGGTTGCTACTCCCCCAACGACAACTGTGCGCATGCGGGTGGTCCTCCTACTGTTCGATTTCAACGTCGATTACTATACCCCATGGGGTATCAAGAGCGGGGTGTGTGGATTGTCTCCACACACCCCATCTAACTCCTGTTAACCACCTGCGCTAGTCGTGCGAATGGCCTTTCAGGACCATACGCATGATCGTCAGATCAAACCCAACAAACTTCACAAACTGCGGGATCAAAGACTTCCTTGCCCGCAAGGTTGCGTCGGTTGGTAGGGGTGCAGCTGCAAGGTCTGCGACTGGTCCCCCAACGTACTTGTCAGTAGTAGTCGACTCCGACATTGTTTCCGCCTTCTCACTTGTCATCTCAATCACTCCGGAATCAAGAACCAGAAGGGGTTAGCCTTCGCCTTGTAGATGAATAGGTAGTGCAACATCAGCTTCACCCAGTGCCCGGACAATCCAATGTCTCCGCGGGTGTCTTTGATGTCGCGACCCGTCGGGTACTTCACGTAGTCAGGTACGACCGGCATCATTGTCATCGCAGCCGCAGAACCCTGGGTCATTCCCGTACCTGCGGACGCGACACACGCGGCCCCCATGTTTGCCATGGAAGCAGATACTGCAGTCGCATTGGGGTCCTTGATTCGCTTAGCGATCGTCTGCGCAACAGCCTTGCCCATGACGCCCGAAGGCATTCCCGTCCTCGGCGGAGCAGGTGCGATCATGGTCCCGTTTGGAGTGGTCCGAGGGCGCGAGATCTGGTGGGGTGGAGCAAACGCAATACCAACTGCAAACACGTTGGGGAACAACGGGGCCTCATAGGTCTTGGGCCAGTCCGCGGCTCGCCACTCCTCGTAAGGCTTCGGCGTGTAGTCGGCGTCAACCTTCATGAATCCGGACGGGGCAAACATCTTTTCAGAGATATCCGTGCCGTCAGCATCGAAGGCCTTGAGTGGGACCCCACCGAACGGGGGAAGCAGCATCGCGAAATCAAATGACAGCTTGTGCTTCTCACCATCGAGCGTCTCATACGTGATGACGCCATCGGCAATCTGTTCGACCGCGGTTCCAAGGATGGCTTCGACGTTGCGCTCCCTGAACAGCGACCCTGTCCACAGTTCAGAAGAGGTCTCAAAACCCCGGTCGACGAAGGTCATGCCATCAACGCCAAAGTCTCCAAGTTCCGCCTCATTTGTGAGGTAGACTAGCCTAACCATGTCGCGAACTCCGGCTCTACGAAGTCGATCGTCGACGTTGAAAACATACTCGAAAGCAGCGCCCTCACAGGTGCATGTGCCATGACCCGTTCCGACCACCGCAACCTGCTTCTGACCCGCTCTGGCACGCTCAATCAGCGCATCCAACTCCCTTGCCGCATGTACAGCATGGTCGGCGGTGCACACCGAAACAGTCTCACCCTGATCCGGGCCGAGGCCCGGCGTCGCTTCAAAGCGCAGCTTGGGCCCTGTTGCATTGATCAGATAATCGTAAGGGATGCGCGCCCTGCGTCCTTCTTGCCCGGGCAGCGTGCTCTCAACCTCGACGAATCCACTATCGACGCCATCACCACCGTTCGGCCAAATCTGGGTGGCCTTGGCTTGCACCAGGTTGATGCCCTTTTTCTTGTATATCGGGGCAAGCGGAAACAAGACCTTCTGCTGAGGCATTGTTCCAACACCAACCCAGATGTTTGATGGAATCCAGTTCCAGTCCCGATTTGGCGTAACAACCGTTACGCTGTGTTCCTTGCCAAGTATGCGACGCAAATGCAAGGCTGCTGTGTGCCCTGAAACGCCGGCGCCCAACACCACTATGTTGGCCATGCGCATTCTCTCCCTTAATGATGTACGCGTGAACGAGGACGCCGCTCATTCGATGACGTCCTCGTCTCAAGCATACGCCCCCCGGGGTATTTTGGAGCGAGATTACGATTCAGGGAACAATATGGTCGGCCGCCCGGAACAGCTCGTACCATTCAGGACGTGTCAGTTCGACGATTCCGTCTGCGATCGAGGACACGCGCCCCGGGTTGGTGGTGCCGAGGACGACCTGCATCTTGGCGGGATGGCGGGTGATCCACGAGGCAGCAATGGCCTCGGGAGAGACGCCGTACTTCTCAGCCAGCCGATCGATGACCCGGTTGAGTTCCGGGTAGCCCGGGTTATCGAGAAAGACCCCGTCGAAGAACCCGGCCTGATAGGGCGACCAGGCTTGGACGGTAATTCCATTCACCCGGCAGTAGTCAAGGATTCCTCCGCCGTCAACGACGACAGACTGGGGGGAACCGATCATGTTTGAGGCGACGCCCTGGGCAATGATGGGTGAGTTCGTGATTGACAGCTGAAGCTGGTTCACGACCAGGGGCCTGGTCACTGCAGTCTTCAAAAAGTCGATCTGACGCGGCGTGTGGTTTGAAACGCCGAAGTAACGAACCTTCCCACTCTCGTACAACTCGTCAAATGCCCGAGCAACCTCAGCGGGCTCTACCAGGGCATCGGGACGATGAAGGAGTAGGAAGTCAATGTAGTCGGTCTTGAGGGCAGCTAGAGAGCCCTCGACCTGCTTCATGATGTGGTCGTAGGAGAAGTCGAAGTAACCTTCATCGCGAACAATGCCGCACTTCGTCTGGAGGATGATCTCTTCGCGTTCCTCACCGGACAGATTGAGGGCCTCTGCGAAGCGGGTTTCACACTGGTGCCAGGCGGATCCGTAGATATCTGCGTGGTCGAAGAAGTCGATCCCACCTGCGCGTGCCGCATCGTAAAGTTCTCGAATTTCTGCATCTGATTTGT
>CAMFDH010000167.1 GCA_945949035.1 uncultured Actinomyces sp. | reverse complement strand
CCACCTGCGAGGAGGTCTTGATGGTGCGATTTTCCACTCGGATCATGGAAGCGTGTATACCTCGTCGCAGTTCCAGGCAACATGCAAGCGCTTGGGCGTTGCCCAGTCGATGGGCGCGGTGGGAACCAGCGCGGATAATTCGCTCGCCGAGTCGTTCAACGCAGCTTTAAAGCGGGAGGTCCTCAAAGATGCGAAGACCTTCGCCAATCAACTGATCTGCCGCAGAGACGTCTTCCGGTGGTGCGTGCGCTACAACACGTGCCGTCGGCACACTTGGTGCGGGTACCAAACTCCCGATGAGTTCGAGTCCCAAGCCGCTTAAGGTCTGATAGGCTTACACCTACTTTTGTTCACCCCACGGTGTCTACTTTCCGGGGGTCGGGCCCGATTGAGGGTGTGAATCCCACTGTCGTGGGTTTGATGGGGTAGTCGATGTTGCGGAAGCCTTGGCATCGGCGTGGGTTGTGCTCTGTGCGTTGTTTCAAAAACGGGTTTCATCAAACGGAACAAAACCTGGGGCACTTCAGACTTGTTCGGCGAGATACGCCAACCTGCCACAGATTATGTAGTTACTCCTCGCCACGTTAGTGAAACCCGCAAATACTGGACTGCTCAAACCAACTCTCCCTCAGTAATCCGCGGCGATGCCAACATGCTGGTATCTGACCCCAGACGGGCGACAATTCGGCTTCATTTCTTCATCGATGTTCATCATTTGGCAAAGAACTCTAGGCGGAAGAATCAAATCGGATTATCGTTTCTCCAGCATCCTGATGTGGAACACCTTCCCCGTCCCAGAACTCGATGAAGCTACTCAGAAGCGCATCATCAAGGCTGGGCAGAAAGTTCCTCGACGTTCGCGCGCTGCACCCGGAGCGATCTCTTGCCGAGCACTACAACCCGCTGGCCATGGCACCAGAACTGGTGAAGGCGCATGACGCGCTCGATCGGGAAGTGGATAAAGCAATGGGGGCGGCGCGCAAGCTCACTTCGGAGCGTCAGTGCCAGAAGCTGCTGTTTGCCGATTACGCGAAACTCACCAACAATTAACCCAACGCTTGTTCGAACATGCCGCGCCCATGTTTTGGGATGTGGTCCATGGTCGCGAACATGATTTTCCTCAACGAGTACAACGAACCCCGCGAGCTGTCCGTGATCGATACGTCTACGGCCAGACTTCGCTCACTTTTTAGTACTACTGGTGGATTTCGGTTTTGGTGGGGGATTAACGCCGCCGGATTCGGTTTTTCCGTTGAGGAGGTCGTTGACTACTTCCCGATGGTGAAATGGGTCGATGGTGCGGTGAAGAGGAACCAGTCACCTGGAAGAGATCGATCCAGTCGCTGGTGCACAATCTGGGAGGTAGGGTCGCGGGGTCGATTCCTCGCGAGCGCAACCATGATTGTGTTTCTGAACGTGATGAAAACATCCCTGCCCTTCGGAGAATTTCCCCTATCCCGCGGCCCCGGGCGGTGAAAACGGTGTGCACCATCGCTTGAAAGGCTTTGCGCTGCTTTATCGGAATCTTCGGGTCATCCACCCGGCGGATCACTAAGATCCCCCCGTCAACGTTTGGCTGTGGCCGGAAAGCAGACCTCGGTACCCGGGAACCAAGGTGAAATGTGAACCATGGGGACCACTGAGCCGTCATCATCGTGCTTGCGCCTACTCCGGCCCGGCGGCGAGCGACTTCCCACTGCATGAGGAGTACAGCGTCAGTCCATGCCGGCGCATGCAGCAACTTTCGAAGAATGGCAGTGGTGAGGTGAAAGGGAATGTTTCCCACAATGACGCAGGGAGTGGCGGGTAACCGGAAGTTAAGGAAATCATCATGGACCACTTCGACCGTCGCCGAGGAGGTTTCTTGTGTGAGTTTGGCAGCTAGTTTTGCGTCCACTTCAACTGCCGTTATCGCCCTCCCCAAGTGGGCCATCGGGTGAGTGAGGGCACCGCTTCCTGGTCCTATCTCAATGATGGGGCCGGAGGTTTGTTTTACAAGATCGATGATGGAGTTGATGAACTTGTGGTCGGTGAGAAAATTTTGGCCATGTTCGTGACGGCCGTGTCCGTATGCAGACATCAGGTGTGCTCCTTGGAGTTGAAAGGAGCCGGGCATGGCAAATGGCCGCCCGGCTAAAGGACCGGAGTGGTTTTTAACCTACGGGTAGGAAACCGCCTTAGCGGTTGGTGCGCAACCGCAGGAAAGCGGTACCTGAAATCAACATGGGGCTATTATATCCGAGCGGGTCAAGTTGTTTGTGTGGGGTTTGGTTTATAGGTATTTGTCGAAGCGGTCCGGGTAGGCGACGGCCATTTGGTTGATGGCTTGTTTCCATCCGGAAACGTTCCCGCCTTGGACCTGACCCCCGTTAGGTAGACACCTCTGATTCCAGCCAGTGTGGTTGGGAAGGAAGGTAATCTACCACCATGCCCCGCAAGGTTTACACGGAACAGTTCAAGCGCGACGCCGTCGCGATGTTCGAGTCGAACCCGGATACCTCAATGCGCAAGGTCGCAGAAGAACTCGGAATCAATCGCTCGACTTTGGGATGCTGGTACAAGCAATTCGGCACTAACGTCGCCAAGGATGAAGATGCAGCGTCACCCGTAGAAAAGCTTGCTGATGCGGAAAGAATCCGCCAGCTAGAACGCGAAAACAAAAGGCTTCGTGAAGAGCGCGATATTCTGCGTAAGGCCGCGAAGTATTTTGCGGAAGAGACGACCTGGTGATCCGCTTCCAGTTCGTTGACGACAATCTCGCCGACTACTCGGTCAAGCGGATGTGCACAGTCCTGGGGCTAAATCGGTCTTCGTATTACAAGTGGAAGAACTCGGCTCCACGGCGCCGTGCGCGCCTTGTAGATGACGCTGTGGTGGCCGCGGAGATCCAGGCAATTTTCGACGCTGAAAACGGCGTCTGGGGCGCTCGTCGCATCACTGCTGAACTCAACGACCGCAAGCGCGACAACGGCACTACACCTCCGGCTAAGCGCATCAATCGCAAGAGAGTGGCTCGTTTGATGCGGGCCCAGAACCTGTTCGGATTTCAAAAGAAGCGCAGGGTCAAGACCACTGCGCGTGACAAAGGCCGGCGCGTGTTCGCAGACTTGGTGAACCGTGATTTCACAGCCTGTGCTGCCAATCGTGTGTTGGTTGGCGATATTACGTATCTGCCGATCGCAGACGGGGCGAACATGTACTTAGCAACAGTGATTGATTGCTTTTCTCGCAAGCTTGTCGGCTTTGCTATCGCAAATCACATGCGTACCGAACTGGTAGAAGAGGCCCTCGAAAACGCTTCCCACCTGCGAGGAGGTCTTGATGGTGCGATTTTCCACTCGGATCATGGAAGCGTGGGCGGATTCAACTGGTCGTCGCAACACCTTGATGTGATGGAGGTGTGTGATGGTACGTCGTCAAACCGATGCGGATCGAGCGGTGCGGCAGCCGATGCGTTCTCCTGGACGCCCGGCCCCGCGACGTGAGGTCGAGCGGGAATTCTGGAAGAAGATCGCCGACGGGGTTTCCAGTGAGGACGCCGCGGTTGCTGTTGGTGTGTCGGCGCCAGTCGGGCCCCGGTGGTTCCGTCAAGCTGGAGGTATGGCTCCCATGGATCTTTCCCCACCTGCTGGTCGGTATCTGTGTTTTGCCGAGCGTGAAGAGATCGCGCTGTTACACATTCAACGCATCGGGGTCCGCGAGATCGCCCGGAGACTCAGGCGCGATCCCGGGACCATTTCCCGGGAATTGCGCCGTAACGCCGCTACCCGTGCCGGGCAGGTGGAATACCGGGCATCAGTGGCGCAGTGGAAAGCCGAGAATGCTGCCCGGCGGCCTAAACAAGCAAAACTGGTGGCCAACCCTGCGTTA
>CAMFDH010000166.1 GCA_945949035.1 uncultured Actinomyces sp. | reverse complement strand
GCAAAGCTGGAGCCCGGCCAGGTGTTCCACGAGATTCTGGAGCACCGCTGGTACATGAGCCAGGAGCGCCAGGTGGATGTGCCCCTCGACGAGGTGATTGCCGACTACCTGGAGAATGTCATGCCGTCGAAGCGGGATGAAGCCGTCCTACTCAGCGGACCCACCAATGAGGTACTGGCCGGTTATGACGACATGACCGAGTACGCCTTTGATGAGTCTGAGTTGGGCGAGGACGACTAGGCGGAGGTCTTCAGGCACCACCCAATGGGTGAGGCGCCCTCGTCCTCCAGGATCCTGTTCGCCCTGGAGAAGGGCTTCGAACCAAAGAAGCCGCGGTAGGCCGACAGTGGTGAGGGGTGGACCGACTCGATCGTCCTCGTCGAACCAAGCAGCGGTTTCAGGGTGGCCGCATCGCGCCCCCAGAGGATAGAAACCAGTGGTTTGCCACGTGCCACGAGGGCGCGAATCGCCTGGTCCGTGATCTTTTCCCAGCCGCGCCCCCGGTGGGAGGCTGCCCGGCCGGGCTCAACGGTCAGGACCCTGTTGAGTAGGCAGACGCCCTGCTGCGCCCAGGGTGTCAGGTCCCCGTTGGGTGGGGGTGGGCAGCCGAGGTCATCGGCGAGTTCTCGGTAGATGTTTCGCAACGACGCAGGGAGCGCCACGTCGGGTTCCACTGAGAATGAGAGGCCCACCGCGTTGCCAACGGTCGGGTAGGGATCCTGCCCGACGATGAGGACCTTGACGTCCTCGAACGGGTAGGTAAAAGCCCGCAAGATGTTGGCGGGGGCCGGAAGATAGTGGCGTCCAGCCGCGGCCTCGTCACGCAGCATTTGCCCCATGGCGCGGATCTCGCCCTCGACAGGAGCAAGAGCTTTCGCCCACCCGGGGTCAATCACACTCTCCAGTGGCTGTGGCATGCTTCTCCTTTTTCGGGCACGTTGCACACTAATCCTATGGTTCACGGCGCAGTTCCTGAGAAAATCACGATAGGGGCGGTAGGCTTCCCTACGTGAGCAATACGTACCCCTCAGACGATTTTGACAACATCCCGCAGGGAGTCCCTGCCGGTGTACACCGTCGCGTTCGTAATCCCTGGGCCCCCGTGATCCCGTTCCTGCTGGTGCTGGTCCTGGTTCCGCTGCTCGCGTGGGGCGTCGCATCCCTCATTCAGAACAACGTTCCCAAGAGTCAGATTGAGAGCGCACTCGGGCAGTCCTCCTCCACAGAATCTGAGGCCACACAGTCATCAGATGAGGCTGAGGCAACGCAGTCGGGCACCCCGACGCTTCCTGAGACAGGCCTGCCCAGCGCGGCTCCCGATGACCCCAATGAGGTTGAGGAAGAGGTCGTTGTTGAAGAGCCCGGTGTCGAGGTCGTGACCGACTTTGCCCACCCTGTGGCTGTCCTCAACGGGACCGGGATTTCGGGTTACGCGGGGCAGATCGCGGGATCGGTGATGAACGTTGGCTTCACCAACGTGATTGCTGACAACGCCGTCTCCTTCCCGACCGATGTCAACACGGTCTTCTACCCCTCCGCGGACCTGAAGGCTACCGCCGAAGCCGTCGCTGCCGCGGCAGGAATCGACACGGTGACCGAGGCTGCGTTTGCAGACGCCCCGGACTCGATCGTTGTCTTCCTGATCAACTAGGTATTTCGCCCCTGGCTTGAGGGGGCGATTATCAGGGCTGCAATCTTGCAGTCCTTCCTGTCGAGTGCCAGACTTGGAGTTAGCACTCTCCCCTAGAGAGTGAAAACTTGGGTTCTAGGTGAGGACTCGTGGTTTGGAACCTTTCTGAGCCACGATGTTCGTCCGTCGCGGGCGCCGGGACCAACCATGTAGTTCAAAAGGAAGGACATCTGCAAATGGCAAAGATCATTTCTTATGACGAGGAAGCACGCCGAGGTATGGAGCGTGGGCTGAATCAGCTCGCCAACACCGTGAAGGTGACGCTGGGCCCGCTGGGACGCAACGTCGTCCTCGACAAGAAGTGGGGCGCTCCCACCATCACAAAGGACGGCGTTTCAGTCGCCAAGGAAATCGAACTTGAGGATCCGTTTGAGCGCATTGGTGCCGAACTGGTCAAGGAAGTAGCCAAGCGCACCGACGATGTCGCTGGTGACGGCACCACCACCGCTACTGTTCTGGCTCAGGCACTGGTCGGCGAGGGGCTGCGCAACGTCGCTGCCGGCGCCAACCCGCTTGCACTCAAGAAGGGCATTGAGGCCGCTGTAGAGGCGATTGTTGCCCAGCTGCACGAGATCTCGACGCCCATCGAGACGACTGACCAGATTGCTGCCACCGCTTCGATCTCGGCCAACGATGAGGGCATCGGCAAGCTTATTGCTGAGGCATTCGAGAAGGTCGGCGCAGAGGGTGTTGTGACTGTTGAAGAGACCAACTCGTTCGACACCACGCTTGAGACCACCGAGGGTATGCGCTTCGACAAGGGATATCTGTCGGCCTACTTCGTCACCGATCCAGAGCGTCAGGAAGCGGTCCTCGAGGACGCGTACATCCTGCTGGTAGAGGGCAAGATCTCTTCGATCAAGGATCTGCTGCCCCTGCTCGAGAAGGTCATGCAGACCTCGAAGCCGCTGCTGATCATTGCCGAGGACGTTGAGGGCGAAGCCCTGGCAACCCTGGTTGTCAACAAGATCCGTGGCATCTTCAAGTCGGTTGCCGTCAAGGCTCCCGGCTTTGGTGACCGCCGCAAGGCCATGCTGCAGGACATCGCGATCCTCACCGGTGGCACCGTCATCTCAGAGACGATTGGTCTTTCGCTTGAGACCGCTGACCTCTCCCACCTCGGCACCGCCCGCAAGGTCGTCATCACCAAGGATGAGACCACCATCGTTGATGGCGCTGGCGACAAGGACGGGCTGGACGCACGCGTCAAGCAGATCCGCGCTGAGATTGAGAACTCGGATTCTGAGTACGACAAGGAGAAGCTCTCGGAGCGTCTCGCGAAGCTGTCCGGTGGCGTGGCAATCATCAAGTCCGGTGCTGCAACCGAGGTTGAGCTGAAGGAACGTAAGCACCGTATTGAGGACGCCATCCGCAACGCACGCGCTGCTTCGGAAGAGGGCATTGTGGCCGGTGGTGGTGTTGCGCTGCTGCAGGCTTCGGAGGCGGCCCTGGGCAAGCTGGAGCTGACCGGTGACCAGGCAACTGGTGTCACCATCGTCAGGTCGGCTGTTGCTGAGCCGCTGCGTCAGATCGCTGCCAACGCGGGCCTTGAGGGCGGAGTGGTCGTTGACCGCGTTCGTCACCTCCCGGCAGGCGAGGGCCTGAATGCCGCTACCGGCGAGTACGGCAACATGCTCGACGAGGGCATTGCCGACCCGGTCAAGGTCACGCGTTCCGCACTGCAGAACGCCGCCTCGATCGCAGCCATGTTCCTCACCACTGAGGCCGTTGTGGCCGATAAGCCTGAGCCGGCAGCCCCGGCCGGTGCTGGTGACGACATGGGTGGCATGTACTAGGTCATCTAGTTGGAGGGACCCGGTCGCAGATTGATCTGCGGCCGGGTCCTTTCGTTTACCTAGTGCCCCGCGAACAGCGCGGATGCCGCCCCCTCGGCTTCGGAGTACGTTGCTGAAGCCTGGGCCAAGGCGGCTCCCACAGACTCCAGTGACGCTTCAACCTGGGCCTGGGTGACCTGCCACTGGGCGATCACGCCCTGGAACGACATGGCTGCGGCGCCGCCCCAACTTGCTTCGAGCCCCAGCAGTTGGGACATGAGGGTAGCCACCGCCGAGCGAATGGTGTCTGCGGTCTGATTGGCGGCAACGGCGCCCGCACTGATCTGTGCGGCGTCGACATGGTAGATGGTCATTGCTCCCCCTGAACTATCCGGATTGGTAGGGGTAACTCTGACCCGTACGTCAGGC
>CAMFDH010000165.1 GCA_945949035.1 uncultured Actinomyces sp. | reverse complement strand
TCTGCCTTCAGTCACCAGAGTTGTAGCCAAAGACTAGGGATAGTGAGGCAAAGGGATGTTTACCTGGCTTGGGAAAGCTGACACAAAGCGACCAGTGGTCATACTCATCACCTGGGCGATTGTCGTGGTGGTTGCAGGAATGGCTTCCCTGTGGGGCTTCGGCCAGGGCGGCCTCTTCCAGCGCATGGAGAGTTCTGAGGCGCTGATTCCCGGAACCGACTCTTCCAAGGTGCAGAAACTCATCTCCAGTGGGACCGAGGGCGGTGAAACCTCAATCCTTGTTGTCAGCGGGGTCGACACTGACACCGACTGGGAGGACCTGGCTGCTTTCGCTGATAAGCACCGTGAACTGTTCGAGGACGAGTTCGTCGATACGGTTGCCGATGCCTTTCTGATCTCGTCTGAGCTGGACCAGGCTGAGGCCGACGCACAGGCGCAGCTCGAGCAAACCATCGAGGATGAGTCCGCCAAGGCCATCGAAGAGGCACTCGCTGAGGCTGAGGAGGCTGCTCAGCAGGAACTTGCTGCCGCCGAGGCTCAGATGCAGGCCCAGGTAGAACAGGCAGCCGCATTGGGACCGGAAGCTCAGGCTGCAGCCCAAGCCCAGGTTGATGCAGCCCGCGCTCAGATGCAGGCTGAACTTCAGACCCAGATGGACCAGGCGAAGGCCGAGATCACCCAGCAGGTCACCGAACAGGTCACCGCCGCTGTCACCGAACAGTTCGAAGAAGCACAAAACGACCCTGAGGTGAAAGCCCAACTGGAAGATGCCCAGGCACAAAAGGATGCCCTGATCTCTCAGTCTGGCGATGCCTACGTGGTCGTCGTGACCTTCAAGCCTGAGCTAACCGACACCCAGGTCAGTGAGGCTCGGGCTGAACTTGCGGACTCCACGCAGATCTACCGGGATGCGCTTCAAATCGACTTCCCAGGCGCCCAGATTAGCGAGATGTCGGGTGCTGAGATTGAAGCCGCCATCATGGACCAGGTACAGAACGACCTGGTCACCGGTGAGGCCCTGAGCCTTCCTGTCGCTGCCCTGATCATGCTGATTGTTTTCGGCGGCGCACTGTTTGCGGGCATGCCGCTGATTGGTGCCATTTCCTCGATTGCCGCTGGAATGGGCGCAATCTGGGCCTCAACCTTCTTCACCACGATCGACTCGTTCATCCTCAACGTCGTCTCCATCATTGGTGTCGCCCTCTCCATCGACTACGGCCTGCTGGTTGTCTCTCGATACAGGGAAGAGTCCAAGCTACTTCTCGAGAAACTTGGCACCTCTAGAGTTGCCAAGAACCCGGCTGCCCTGAAGTCGAAGGTAGTGATCCCAGCTGTAATCAAGACGGTTGAAACCGCGGGTCGCACCGTCCTCTTCTCCGCCGTAACGATTGCCCTGTCACTGATCGGTTTGGCGATGATCCCCGTTCAGATGCTTCAGGTCATCGCCTGGGGTGGGATCGTCGTCACCATCCTGGCTGTGCTTGCAGCCATCACCCTGGTTCCCGCGCTTCTCACACTACTGGGCCGAAAGGTTCTCAAGCCGTCGCCGATCACCAAGGTTCCCGGCGTTGGTCGCCTGGTTGAGGCCATCGGTGATACCTCCACCGACCACGGCTTCTTCTACAGCATTGCCCGCTGGGTCCAGAAGCGTCCCTGGACCATCATGATCACCGTGACCCTGGTGCTGGTTGCCATGGCGCTCCCCACCCAGAACCTCTTCCTGCGCAATCACTTTGCTGACTACATCCCCCAGGACACCCCGCTGCGAACCGCGTATGAGACCGTTCAGAATGACTTCCCAGAACTGGCTACCCCTTCTGCCACCGCCGTGATTGATGCGCCTGAGGACAGCCCTGCGGTTCTTGAGTTCGTCACGGAGGTATCGGAACTACCAAACGTTGACCAGGCTGTCGCCCAACCCCTCGAAGAAGACTCCTCAATGACAAGGGTCGACGTCAGGGTCATCGCAAATGATCAGGCCGGACCCGAGGTGGTTCAGGTGGTTCACGACATGCGCGCCCTCGACTCTGAGGCCGACGTCTGGGTTGGTGGTTCAGCAGCCTCACAGATTGACTTCACCGACACCCTGAAGCACCACGCTCCCCTAGCCCTGCTGGTTGTGGTCATCGCAGTGATGATCCTGCTGTTCCTGATGACGGGGTCCGTCCTCGTCCCCATCAGGGCCCTGATTATCAACACCCTGTCGCTAATGGCCGCACTGGGGGTCACGACCGCCATCTTCAACAACGGCTGGTTTGGGGTTCCCGAAACCGGTGGACTAGAGATCTTCATCGTCGCAGTCCTCATCGCCTTCGGCTTTGGTCTGGCGATGGACTACGAGGTCTTCCTGCTCTCCAGGATCAAGGAGTACTGGGATGCCGGCGATGATAACAACACGGCTGTTGCCAAGGGTCTGCAGCGGTCGGGCCGTATCATCAGCTCTGCCGCCGCCATCATTGTGGCTGTCTTCATCGGCTTCGCCATGGGTGACATGATCGCCATCAAGCAGATTGGCATCGCCCTGGCTGTCATGGTGGTCACCGATGCAACCATCACCCGTATGCTGCTGGTCCCAGCCGTCATGACCCTCCTTGGCAAGTGGAACTGGTGGGCCCCCAAACCCCTGGCGAAACTAGCGCACAAGATCGGGTTGAAAGAGTAACCGCAAGCGGCCTAGTGATCAGCCCCGTCCCCACCCAGGCCAAAGTAGCGCTCGAAGAACTCACCTAGCAGCTGGATCACCCGCTGCTTCTTGGTGCTGTGGTTACTGCCCTTCGAGAAGCGTGACACCGGCGGCATCACCTTCGTGATCGCTGTTCCGGTGGTGCGCAGCTGCCCTTCACGGAAGGCCGCGTCGATGAACCTCTGGGTCTCTGCGGGCTTGAGGTTCTCTTCCGTAATGATGGCTTCGAGGTCCTGGTGACGCCGCGCGGCAACATAGGCGCGCCACTCGTCATCGATCGCACCCTTGGTCGACACCGAGTCAACGAAGGTTTCAATCAGGTCCTTCTTGTTTCGCAGTGATGGGCTGGAGTCGATGGCCCGCGATATCCCTGCTCGCAGTTCCTTGTCGTTTCCGTCGCCCCGTTCCTCACGGTACTTCTGCACCAGCATCAGGATGTAGTCAACGTTGATCTCAACCTGTTTGATCAGCTCAATCTCAAAGACCACATCTTCAACGATGCTTTCCTTCTCACCCTGATCAACCCGACTGCGTTCGTTCCACAGGTCCAGGTAGACGGACTGGTAGTCCTGGCGGTCACGGTCGGACAGGATCTCATCATCATCGAACTCATCGAATGAGGTGAGGATGTTACGCAGTTTGAGGATCTCGCCGTAAAGCTTGATGAACGCGACCTGGTCGGCCTCACCAACGATGTACTCCCCCGGACGGTACTGCTCAAGCAGCCGCGTCACCTTCTCTGCGTAGTCAGAAAAGTACTCCCCGTACGGCCGCAGCAGGACGACCCCGGCCGCGTCCTTGTTTCCGAATAGTGCGATCGCGTCGTTGGTGGCCTGCTCCAGATCACGGAAGCTAACGATGTTGCCGTAGGTCTTCACGGAGTTGAGGATCCGGTTGGTGCGTGAGTACGCCTGGATGAGGCCGTGGGAGCGCAGGTTCTTATCCACCCACAGGGTGTTGAGAGTGGTGGCATCGAAACCAGTCAGGAACATATTGACCACGATGACGAGGTCGAGTTCCCGATTCTTGAGCCGCTGCGAAATGTCCTTGTAGTAGTTCTGGAAGCTGTCGGAACTGGTATCGAAACTAGTCCCGAACATCTCGTTGTAGTCCTGGATCGCAGCCTCAAGGAAACCCCGAGCGTCGTCCGAGAGCGGTCCGGTATCAAACCCCTCATCCCCCAGGAACTCATCATCGAGGTCGGGGTTGGCGGCGTAGGAATAGATCAGCCCAACCTTCAACTTATGGTCGGATG
>CAMFDH010000164.1 GCA_945949035.1 uncultured Actinomyces sp. | reverse complement strand
CGACCACCGAAGCCGCCCAAGCCACCTCGTAAGCCACGAGACCAACGCAGTGCCCTCCGCAAAGCCATCGAGGACGGTGGCGATGTGCTGGCGGCGGTCAGGGGAAACTGTGACACCACACCTGCCGGATGTTGGGAATGGGGAGGCAAGCTTAAAGGCGGCTACCCTGTGGCAACCATCGCGGGCGCATGGACACCGATCCACCGACTGGTGCTAGAAACTAGGCTTGGGCGACCATTAGGCAAACAGCCAGCGCATCACATGTGCGGCAATAGCGGATGCGTAAACCCTGAGCATCTTCAGCCAGTGACTCATGCAGAGAACACTGCGGAAATGCTGGCGCGTAACTACATGCTGACTCGCATAGCAGACCTTGAGGCAGCCCTCGCGGCAATCGACCCTAACAATCCTCTGCTAAGCGAGGTTGGGGTGCCAAAAGGGTAGGCGGGGGACCCCTTTGCGACTCCTTTACCTAACACCGCTGGTGAGAGCCGAAAAACGTGTGTCGGGTTCATAGCTTCCGGAACCTTAGGGGTTTCGATGATTCTTGAGGCCGCGCAAGGCGGCGGAGGTGGTAGTCATGGCTCGTGGTGGCGCTCGTATTCGTTCCGGTCCTCGCCCGGACCCTAGTTCAGCTCGGTCTGAACGACGCAAATATGTTCTAACGGCTTTACCTGCTGAGGGTTGCAGTGAGGAGCCCCCGAAGTTTCCATTGCCGAGGCTCCCGTTCTACCGGACCGTGGTTGATGATGACGGCACCGAACGCACACTCATTGATGAGCGGGCGACTGGGAAGCGTCAGCGCCGCGAGTTGGCGGTTTGGAAACTGGTTTGGTCGTATCCGCAAGCGTGTGCGTGGCATATGGAGCCGTGGCGTGCGTACACGGTGGCAATGTATGTGCGGACCGCTGTGATTTGTGAGGGTGCAGATGCGATGGCGGCTGATAAGAATTCGTTGCATCAGTTCGCTAACCAGATTGGGTTGAGCCCGGCTGGGTTGGCGGAGAATGGTTGGCGGATTGCGGATCAGCCTGTGGCGCTGGAAGTGGTGCCTGAGGAGGCCCCGGTTCAGCGGAGGCGTAGTCGCGAACTTGGTGCATGATGGCCGGGTTCAATATTGATTTCCCGACCCTTGGTGATCTGGGTGATGCGTGGATTACGCAGCATTTGCTGGTTCCTCAGGGTTTTGCTCGTGGTCGTGCCTATGAAATGTCGGATTGGCAGTTTTGGTGTCATGCGAATCGTTATCGGGTTCGTGAGGATGCCAAGTTTGTTGCCCCGGAGGATGTTGGTCCTGGGCGACCGCCTCTTATGGGGGCGGCGTTTACGTATCAGCGGACGATGGTTGTTGGTCCTCAGAAGACGGGTAAGGGCCCGTATTCTGCGGCTCAGGTGGCTTTTGAGGCTGTTGGTCCGTCAGTGTTTGCTGGGTGGGCTCGGGGCGGTGAGGCCTACAAGTGCTCCGATAATGGGTGTCCTTGCGGGTTTGAGTGGCGGTATGAGGCGGGCGAACCGATGGGGATGCGTCATCCTTCCCCGCTGATTCAGATTGGTGCGTTCTCTGAGGAGCAAGCGCGCAACATTTACACGCCGTTGAAGTTCTCGATGGATAACGGGCCGTTGAAGAAGCTTTTGGCTCCTCGTCAGGGGTTCACTCGCATCATGGGGTTGTCTGGTGGTGAGGATGCGGACAGGATTGATGTTGTCACGTCTGCCGCTAAATCTAGGTTGGGTAACCCGATTTCGGATGCGGAGCAGGATGAGGCTGGCCTGTATACGAAGTCGAACAACATGATCGATTTTGCTGATACTCAGGCGCGTGGCGCCGCCGGCATGGGTGGTCGCGTACATCTGACAACGAACGCGTGGGATCCCACTGAGAATAGTTATGCGCAGAAAACGTATGAGGATGGGTCGCCGGACACGTTTATCTACTACCGTAACCCGGACTTAGAGGAATCGCTGCGGGATAAGGACGGGCGTCCTTTGTCGTTTCTGACGAAGGCGAATCGTCGCAAGATCTTTCAGTGGGTGTATGAGGGGTCCTGGTGGGTCAACTTGGACAATATTGAGTCTGAGGCGATGAAGTTGATTCGTCGTGGTGATCCAACGCAGGCGGAAAGGTTCTTTGGGAATCGTCTTGTCCAGGGCTTGGGGTCTTGGTTGCCAGAGGGGGCGTGGAATGGTGCGTACTCAGGTGTGGCTCCCTAAGTGGTGGGGTGATGAGGGGGTGACGCCCTATGAGTCGACAGACAGTTTGGTTGCCTAATCCTCCGGATGGTACGCAAGTTGCTGGAGGCTTCGACTAGACGGCTCGGAAAATGATGACTGGACGGCCATCAAACTTGAGACTCGTGAGGGCCACATTTTTACGCCCCGGTATGGGCCGGACAAGCGACCTACAATCTGGCAGCCCGCCGAGTGGGGTGGTCGTATCCCCCGTGCAGAGGTTCATGCGGCCTGGGCTGAGATTGCGGTCCGATACCAGTTGGTGCGCGTCTACTACGACCCTGGTTTTCGTGATGAAACATCGTGGGAGACCGAGGGGGAAACGTGGGACCAGAAGTACGGGCCTAAAGTTTTCATTCCCTGGCAGATGGCGGGGAACTCGCGGATTGAGGCCGTGTATGCGGCTATGCGTCGCTTTGAAGCGGATCTTGAATCGAAGTTCATCACACAGGATGGGTGCCCGATCACGACAACGCATATGGGCAACGTTCGGAAGATCGCGAAATCGATTGACCGCTATGGGATGGGTAAGCCCTCCCAAGTACAGAAGATTGATGCGGCCGTTACGGCTGTGCTTTGTCATGAGGCAGCGTCAGATGCGCGTGCCGCCGGTTGGGTCCAAGAGGAACCCGAATACGCCTACTTTGGCTGATTGGAGGGGACTTTGGACGCTATCACTGCTTTCAAGAAGGCGCAGAAGCTCTACCAGAAGCTGAGTAATCGTCGCCCAGAGATCGAAGAGTTTGACGACTACTATGCGGGTGAGCAGAAACTACAGTTCGCTTCCAAAGAGTGGGCAGATTTTCACCAGAATCAGTACTCCCAGTTCTCAGATAACTGGACGGCTGTTGTTGCCGACGCGTTGAACGAGCGTCTCCGCGTTGATGCGGTTCTCCTCGATGGGGACAGTGATGGTTATGCATCCCGGTTGTGGGATTTGTGGCGACGCAACGACTTAGGGCCGCAGTCCTCGCAGGGGTTCCTCGAAACCATTATCGCGAAGCGTTCATTCGTGCTCGTGTGGGGTACTCCCGATGGGGAACCTATTGCCACTTGGGAACACCCTTCGCAGGTGATTGTTGACTATGACCCCGCTTCGAATGGTCGCGTAAAACTTGCGGCGTTGAAGGCGTGGGTGGATGACGACACTGAATACATTTACCTGTATACGGCTGAGCATGTTTGGAAGTGGAAGCGCCCCTTCTTTCATGTGAGTAGTGGGAAGACTTCTGCGGGCCTTGATGTTTCGGGTACCAGTATTGGTAGTGGGTTCGCGTTGGATGGGTGGACTGAGCATCACCCCCACGAGGATGACACGTGGCCGGTGACTAATCCGATGGGGCGTGTCCCTGTTGTTGAGTTCCAGAACCGTCCCCGCCTCTTGCGTGGACCCATGTCTGATATTGCGGGCGCTAAGGATATGCAGGACGCCGTCAACTTGATGTGGGCGTACCTGTTCGGTGCTGCTGACCACGCTTCGTTGCCTGCCCGTGTTGTGATGGGGCAGCAACCACCTAAGATCCCTATTCTTGGTAAGAATGGGGAAACCATTGGGGAACAGGATGTTCCGATCTCGGAGTTGAAGCAGAAACGTATTCTCTGGTTGACGGGTGAGCACACCAAGATTGGGGAATGGTCCAGGGCTGACTTGAAGACATTCACGGATGTCATTGAGATCGCTGTTGGACATTTGGGTGGCCAGTCAAGGACACCCGCC
>CAMFDH010000163.1 GCA_945949035.1 uncultured Actinomyces sp. | reverse complement strand
AGTGGCTCCCGCGGTTGGACTCGAACCAACAACCGTTCGATTAACAGTCGAATGCTCTGCCATTGAGCTACGCGGGATTGCTTCGATAAGTTTAGGCGGCCCTCCAACGATCGGGCAAATCCTCAGGAGTGCCGTATCCCTCATTTCTTCGGAAGCGGCTTCTTGCCGGGTTGCAGGTTAGGAGCTGTCACCTGATTGGGCCAGGCGAAACCTCAGGTCTTCGTTCTCAAGTTCGAGGTCGACGAGATCGTCCCAGAGCTGATCGTTTTCTTCCTGAAGCACCGTGATGTCTTCTTGGAGCAGCCTGTTCTCTTCCTCAAGAAGGGCGGTGTCCCCGCTACCCAGAGAAAACCCGAAGAAGAAGGCCACGATCGCGGCAATGGTCGGTGCCACCCAGCGCCTTTTCTTTCGCACCGGCAAGCTGGTGTCAGACGGTCCCCATGGTCCGGATGACCCGGGACTGCCCCACGGCGCCCCCTGATACCCAGGAGTCGGCATCGTGGAGGAGGGCGCCGCATAGGGCCCGTGTCCCGGGGCCCATGTCCCGCCGGCGGGAGGCGCCTGCTGCTGAGGTACCTGGACCGGTGGAACACGCTGACCGGGATACTGCGGCGTGATTGGTAAGGGCGGCTGCTGACCTGGCGGGACGCCTTGAGGCTGCGGGAAGGGTGGTTGCGACTGACCGCGCGGCACGTTACCCCACGGGTCCGTGGACTCATAGGGGTTCGTGCGCTCCGAATTACTCGGTGAGAATCGGTTGTCACTCATGGTCGGAACCTAGCGTCACCAGGTGGCGTCGCTTAGGTGAGCATCATGAAGAGCTTCTCTAGCTCTTCGATCTGAACCTTGTTGTCGCCCTCGCCATCATCTGGCACGGTCTCACTGGGATCGCGCAGGCAATCCTGCATGGCGGTGGAGATGATGAGGAATCCGGCGCGGTCAAGCGCCTTAGAGACAGCGGCCAGTTGGGTCACCACGTCCCGGCAGTTAGTTCCAGTCTCGAAGGCGTTGATAAGTCCATCGAGCTGTCCCCTGGCCCGCTTCAATCGGTTGGCGATCTTCTTGGCGTCAACGGCAGCCTGCTGCGAGGCCGCAGTCATGGCGTCATCAACGTTGGGCGGGTTGGTGCCTGGCACTTCTGCTCCTTGGATACATGTGAGGCGCGGTGAACAGACAGTTGTTGCGCACCTTCTAACTGCCCTCATTATCCCACGGGGTATCGCTGAGGGGTTAGGTGGGGGCTCACATGTGAGACCGGGGAGTCGCCTCAACTGCGATTTTCTTCCCCGCTATTCATCCATCTGCAGGTAGGTGCGACGCCGTCTCTCGATACCCCAGAGGTCCTCGAACGCCTGCATTGCCTCGGGTGAAGCCGAATCGAGCCTGGCCAGACGCGACTGAAGCGTCCTCGTCTGCCGCTCTAGTTCCCTGACGACCAGGGAGCGCACCAGTCCCTGGGCATACTCCCGCTGGTTCTCTTCCTCTACCGGCAGAGTGAGAACCATGAGGGCGATGAGGTCATCTGCCACCTGGGGCTCGGCTTCATCTTGGACATCCCCGACCCAGCGGCGCGTGGCAGCAGAGACGGCAGCCTCTCCCACTCCGAGTTCCATCTCGGCCTCTTGCAGCCTGTCAAGGAACCCACTGAGGCCCCCGGACTGCATCAGGTGGTTGAACATGGCGGCGTTGCGGGCGTCCTGGAATGCACCGGGCGTCAGCTCTTCCAGTCCGACCCCAACCACATCGAGGGGCCGCTGGAGGCTGGCCGCAAGCGCGAGGCGTTCCGTTGACGGTCCGGTTCCTGCATCTGGCAGTAGGGGGCGACGCGGGGCCTGCTCGGGTTGCTGTGAGTCGTCGCCGGATCGTCCAGTTTGCTGGGGCTGTGGCGCTCCGTTGTCTCGGAACTGCTGGTTGGGGTTCACGCGGCTCTGGTTGCGTGGGTCGGCAGGGGGTTGCTGGCGTTTGGCCTGGGCTGCGGCGCGGGCAGCCTGGTACATGGCCCGCTCAACTTCGCGCGGTTCAAGCCCGATCCAACCCGCAACCTCTCGGGCGTATTCAGTTTGCAGGGCGCGGTCCTTGATTCCGGCCAGGATGGGGGCGGCCGAACGTAGTCCCTGCACGCGACCCTCTGCCGTATCGAGGTTGAGGGAGGACAGCACGGAGCGAAGAACGAACTCGAATAGGGGCACCCGGGAGGCGATGAGCCGCTGCAGGGCCTCATCTCCGCCCGCCATACGCAGATCGCAGGGATCCATTCCGTCCGGGTCGACCGCGACGAAGGTCTGGGCGGCAAATGCCTGGTCTTCAACATAGGCGCGACGTGCGGCAGCCTTACCGGCCTCGTCACCGTCGAAGGTAAAGATGACTTCCCCACCCCGGGCCCTACCGTCAGCCAGCATGACCCCCGCGGAAGCCGACTCAACGTCCCCGAGTAGGCGACGCATCAGCTGGGTGTGTTCCTTCCCGAAGGCGGTTCCGCAGGTGGCGACAGCAGTCGTCTCACCGGCGGCGTGAGCGGCCATGACATCGGTGTATCCCTCAACCACCACCACCTTGCGCTGCCTGGAGATGTCCTTCTTGGCGAGGTCGAGGCCGTAGAGAACCTGCGACTTGTGGTAGATCGGTGTTTCCGGGGTGTTGAGGTACTTGGGTGAGTTGGGGTCGTCCCCCAGGCGTCTTGCCCCGAAGCCGACGGTGGCACCGGTGACGTCCCTGATCGGCCACATCACCCGGTCACGGAACCTGTCGTAGGGTCCGCGCTGGCCCATGATGGCGAGGCCGGAAGCAACGATTTCCTCATCCGTGAAGGCCTTGGAGCGAAGGTGTTTCGTGAGGCTATCCCACCCACTTGGAGCAGCCCCGCAGGCAAACTTTTCAATATCACCGCGGGAGAAGCCCCGGCCGAGAAGGAACTTGCGGGCCTCTTCGGCCTCGGGCATGTTGAGGTGTCCGCGGTAGAACTCCTCGGCAATACGGTTGGCGTCAAGGAGGCGCCTGCGCTGGCTCTGGCTGGGGCCGCGGCGAGGCTGATTTCCGCCCTCATACCGCAGCTGGACCCCGTACTTACCAGCGAGGAACTCAACGGCCTCCGTGAAGGTGACGTGGTTGATCTTCTGCAGGAACGAGAAGACGTCCCCACCCTCGGAACAGCCAAAGCAGTGCCAGCGACCCAGTTGGGGGCGGACGTGGAATGAGGGCGAACGTTCGTCGTGGAAGGGGCAGAGGCCCTTCATCGACCCCACGCCGGCAGCCTTCAGGGTGACGTGCTCTCCCACCACGTCATCGATCCGGGCTCGCTCACGAACCAGGTCGATGTCTTCACGTCTAATCAATCCGGCCATGACCCCAGCTTAGGTTGCCGGTGAGGGGTGAGTGACCGCTGTCAGCGAACGTGCCAACGCCTGCCGTGTTTCTAGAGGAGCGTGGAGAGCAGTCCGCAGAGCCGGGCGTGCCAGGCATTGGCGGAAACATCGGTCAGGCAGGCCACCTGATCGATGACTGCGCGTAGTCGTCCGGCATCATCGGATGCCCGTTCCCACTCTTCAGCGAAAGGAAGTTCTAGTTCGCCAGGTCCGCCCTCAAACAACGCGGTGACGAGGTCGTGGACGATGGTGCGCTGCTGGTAGTACACCGGCTGGCTCTCCCGGGGGCTCATCACGTAGTGCACCGCGATCCCCTTGAGCAGACCAATCTCGGCTTCCGTTGCCTTGGGAATAACGAGGTCGGCACCGAAGCGTCCCAGGGGACCTTCCCCATACTCGGACCGGGTCGCCGCCACAGCCGCGGAACAGAACCGTCCTATCAGCTGACTGGTCAGGTCCTTGATTTCGGCGCGGGCCCGATAGGAACCGTCATAGGAGGAGGGCCAGTAGTCGAGACCAAACAGGCGGTCCGCAGCGTTGGCCAGTTCATCCTTAGTAATTGCATCTGAGTACCAGTCCACCGTCGACTGGATGATTGCCTCAAGTTCACCGGCCTCACCACGAAGGCGTTC
>CAMFDH010000162.1 GCA_945949035.1 uncultured Actinomyces sp. | reverse complement strand
GAAGCGGTGACCGGGGGCAGCAGTGGCCCACCCGGAGTCCCGAAGGAAGTTAGGGGTTGCCAGTAGCCCACCGCGAGGCCCAGGAAAAGCCAGGGTTTTGTGTGGAGGGGCCGCCAATATGTTTAGGGCGACTTCACGGGCGACCCGATCAAGTGGAACTACGCGGGACCGGCCACTTTTGGGAGTGGTGACCGGGAAACCCTTGGTTTGTGATTTGGTAACCGAAACAAAGGGGCGGGTGGGGTGATGAGGCTGTAGGTCCGCTTGGGTGAGAGCGGCGAGTTCACCCATGCGCAAACCGGTATGTGCAGCAAAGAGGACCAGGGGCCGGTAGTGGGGGCGGACGCGGGAGACCACACGCGGAACGTCTTCCCAAGGGATGGGGCGGGGAGGTCGTGGAGGGTTACCGGTTTTTGGCATCGGTAGGGCGGCACCCACATTTGCCGGGGTTAGCCCGCGTTCATAAAGCCAGCGGGTGAAAGCCTTTAGCGTGATCCGAGTCCTTTTACGGGTCGCTAGGGCACCGGGGGAAGTAGCGAGGGCTTGCCAAAGGATTTGGGAGTCGAGGTCTTCTACCGGCAGGCCCAAAACCTCTAGGGGCAGCTGGGCCAGTTTGCTATAGTCGGTGGCCCAGGTGGAAGCGGCGACTTGACCCAGGCGGGCAGCGAGGAATTCATCAGCAGCCCACGCCACGGTTCTAGGGCTCATGATTTTCTTCCTTCCTGCCCAAAAGGACCTATACCTAACACCATGCGAAACAATGGACACAACCCCCGCTAAGGCGGGGAAACAGGGTTTACAGCCCTAAAAAGCGGTCTGTGATTTCTTGGATTTCCGCGAGTTGCTCAACTGGTAGGGGGTCTTCCCACCAGGTCGCGGTTTCTTCGATCTGGTGAGTTAGAGCGCCAAGAGCTTCAACAACCAGGGCGACCTCGCGGGGAGTCAATGCAAAAACTGTGGGGTCTGGCATGGTTTCGCTTCCTTTCTTAGGCAGCCCAGAGCGGGCAGGGAGCAAAAGCCGCGACATAGCTCCAGCAGACCGTGAAGCGGTGGGGAAGAATTTCAACCGGGGGCACATCTCCCGCGCCGGTTTGGAGGGCGAGCAAGGCCGCGACGATTTGAGCGATCACTGGGAACCACCCCTAACCGAGGCCGTGTATTTGGGGTAGGCCAAGTAGTCGGCCCGGAAGCGTTGGGTTGGTAGGCCAGGGCGGCCAATGAGGCCGTGACCAGGGCTAAACTGGGCGGCGAGGGAGGCCGTGTCGGTGTCTGCCATGGGGTGGAGCATCTTCACCGCATCCAAATTGTCAACCCGCAAGGTGAGCCTGTTCCCGAGGTTGGACCGCTCGGCACCGCCCACAATTTCGGCGTCCATACGCTGGGCGAGGACCAAAACACGAACCCCAACTTTCGCGCCTTCTTGGATTAGGCGACGGACCCCGGCTTGAATCTTGGGTTTGACCCTTTCGGCGGGTTTGCGGCCGTTTTCGGAATCTTCGGCAGCTGCAGCACCCAACACCCCGGGGTATTCTTCGAGGACAACCACCAGCAGCGGGGTTTCTTCCGAAAAACTGTCTAGCTTGTCTTTCCCGGCAGCAAGTAGCCCGGTAATGCGGGTATCCATTTCTGCTACCAGTCCCGCGATCACGGCGGCGTGGTTTTCCATTGATGCGGTGGTGATAGCCCGGTATTCTGCGCCGGGGGAGTCCCCGAAAGGCCCGAGCAAAACCCCGGTTGGGTCAAGCCCGGTTATCAGGGCTTCGGGGTATTTGGCGAGCTGCGCTAAGACCGTGTAGGTGAGGACACTTTTACCCGAGCGGCTCATGCCTTGCAAAGCGGTGTGCCAACTGTCGGCAAAATCAAGGACGAGCTCGTGACCGGTTTCGACAATCCCCAGGATCACGGGGAAGTCAGTTCTGTTAGATGTTTGCATTGCGGGTTCCTTCCAAGGGATCACGAACCGAAAAATGAATAGCGGCCTCACGCGGATTACCTAGGGCGGGCTCGATAGCCACGGGGAATCCGAAGGCGCCACCAAGAGCAGGCGCGTGAGCTTCGATTTCCTGCATGGTGAGGCCAGCCCCGGGCGTGCGGATAATCCCGGTGACCCCGGCGGGAGTTGCTTCCAAGGCACCTAGGGTGGGGTAGCGATGGATTTGCTGGTTGCCTCGATGTTTGACCGCGTATAGCCCGGCTTCTTCGCAATGAACACGCCAATTTGCGGCGATCTGCCAGGCGGCAGCAAAGGGGATGCCCGCTCGGGTAAGGCGGTAAAGGCGCAGGTTAAGCCCGAGGTTGCCTAGGGAGCCAAGAACGGCGAGGAAAGCCAAGGCAACCAGCGCCCAAGCCAGCCAAACGGGGGCACCCAAAACATCCACCAAGGGGCCAGCGGCGAGGATCACGAAAGCCAAGACGGCAACCCCAACGCCAACGGTTCCGACGCGGCGGGAAAGTGACTCAGCCCGAACGATCTTTTCTTTTTTGGGGCGAGAGGCCGCATATGAACCAGCGGCAGCGCCTACGAAAGAAGATTTACTCATGATTTAACTTCCTCTTCTTAATGGGGGAACCCCGGGCTCGGAGTTAGAAGGAAGACCCGGAATCCCCCCAAGTTTTTTTGTTAGTTGGAATCCCCGCGAGACGGGAAAGGAACCTTAACCGGCTCAACCGGAACGAGGCGCTCAACGACAAAGGAAAGACCCACCTGGGGGCGACCGGAGCCTTCAGCGACGTACGGCGTTAGCCAGCAATCACCGGCGGCCTTGAGCTTCGTACCCATGGGCCACGGTTCCGCGGGAGTCTCGATAACTGCGATCGTTGCGCCGCGCTCTTGACCACCACCTTCACGCTCAACAACAACCCCGGTAGAAAACGTGGGCTTTCCAGATGGGGAAAGTTTCGGCTCTGCGGCTTCACCGGTGCCCTTCATGCGGGGACGCAACTCACCGCCCATGCTCAAACTTTGAGGAACTGCGGACGGATCAATTTTGAAAATAGCCATTTTGATATTTCTTTCTGGGGGCGCACCCCCGGTTTTTGCTTGCCCAACTTTTGGGCTCTTGGCTCTACTTGTGGGACAACCCCCGCGCTCACGATTTGGTGAGTTCTTGAGGCTGAACCACAAACAAACGACTGTACGTGTAAGTACGGTGTTTATGCTGGTCAGGTTAACAACAACTTGGTGTACGTGCAAGTACACTTAGGGTAAGTGTGACGTACTACACATCTAAAGTTGTGGGTGAGGTGCGGTCCCGGGGCCGGACCTTGTACGCACACGTACAGGCGGGTTACCCTTGGCCTATGAATAAACGGCCAACTTGGGTAGATCATTTCGAGGGCTTGGGAGCAGCAGCGCAAGCCGTGCAAAGGCGCGCCCACCGGGCACTAGACCAAGCCGAAGCGGCGATCAACCCCGAGCGGCCCTTGAGCAAAAAGAGCGACAGCGCGCTAAAGGAAACCGGGGAAGCCGTGACCAAGGCACGGGAAGCTTTGCAGGCCGTCAGTGTCGCGGTTGCGCTGGAGGCCCGCAGGCGAGGCATGGGAGCCCGAGAAACCGGGCGGATCCTGAACACTTCGGCAACCACCGTGAGACAGTGGGAAACCCAGCTAGAGCAAAAAGAAACCAGGGAGTAGAAGCTGTCCCCGGGGCAGAGGCTCAGGGAAACGGTGACCGAGCGTGCAAGTTCGCGGCAAAAATTTCAGTACATAGTCAAGGGCGGCTCACGCCGCCAACCCCGCCTCCCCAAATTGGGTGCCACTCGGCCACTGGCGGCTTGCGCGCGGCTTGGGCCGTGCTCACCCTGGCGGCCTCCCGCACCCAATTTGGGGGTCGGGGAGTGTGCTCTTTCCGTTTCTAGCCCCGCTTCTGGCAGCCCGCCGCCATCAGGCTATGACCCCACCCCCCAATTTCTAGGCCGTGGTGTTCCGTAATAGCCCACACCGCCACTTGTAACCGGTTTTCGGGGGAAGGTTCAGCCTCAAAAGTGGTTCAGTGGGGGCGGTATGCGCTATTACACAACCCCAGACCGTAGAAATCGGGTCCCCTGTGGGGCCAAATCCTGCCTGCCGCCGGGGTGCCAAAGGCGGGGCGTGGGAGGCGGGCCGTGTCGAGC
>CAMFDH010000161.1 GCA_945949035.1 uncultured Actinomyces sp. | reverse complement strand
CGACTGGTTCAACTCCATCGTCTGGGACGGTTCGTGGAACCAGTTCGGTAAGGGCCTGCCGATCAAGGAAAAGAACGGCGACAAGTGGGCCGACATGGCACCGCTGCTGGCCAATGAGGCGAACCTGCCCGGTGAGGCCGATATGACCCAGGCAAAGGGCATGGTCCTTGACCTGCTCCGCCTGCGCTCCTCCTCACCCCTGTTCACCCTGGGTGACGCGGATCTGATCAAGCAGAAGGTCTCATTCCCGAACTCGGCTGAAACCAACACCCCGGGCGTCATCGTCATGGCGATCGACGACCTGGTAGGGGCCGAGGTCGATCCGGACCTGAGTTCGATCGTCGTCGTCTTCAACTCGCTGACTGAAGAGTGGACGGACGAGGTCGAGGGCTTCGCCGGCCGCGACCTCACCCTGAGCCCGATTCAGGCAGAGGGTTCCGATGAGGTCGTCAAGGCCGCCACCTGGAACAGCGGCACCGTCAAGGTCCCAGCCCGCACCGTCGCCGTCTTCTTTGAGGGCGCAGCTGACGAGGGCGGTAACGGGGGCGGTGGAAGCCAGTCCGGTGACGGGGGAGAGTCCGGTGGCAGCCAGTCCGGAGACGGCAACCAGTCGGGAGGAAGCCAGTCGGGTGGCATCACCACTCCGCCAGAGCTTCCCACCACGGGAGCCAACGTGTTCGGCGCAGCCCTGCTCGCCGTCCTCGCCCTGATCGGCGGCACCCTGGCAGTTAGGCACCGCAGCCGCAACGCCTAGTCGGGTTCGCCCCCGCTAAACGCAAACCGCCCCCACTGCAAAATCAAGCAGTGGGGGCGGTTTGTACTAATCAGCCTCACCTAGGCCAAAAGTGCTTAGTCAACCTTGGCGGCAGCGATCTCAAGGGTGATCTTGATGTCGTCACCCAGCATCACGCCACCGGTCTCAAGCGCGCTGTTGAAGGACACGCCGAACTCCTGGCGGTTGATGGTGGTCGTTGCAGTGCCACCGAAGCGGGGGCCAGTCGAAGGATCGTTGCTGAAGCCACCCAGATCGAAGTCCAGGGTTACGGGCTTGGTTACGCCACGGATGGTCATGTCGCCATCAATGAAGAACTCGCCCTTTTCGTAGCGAACACCGGTCGAGTTGAAGGTGAGCTGCGGGTACTCTTCAGCCAGCAGGAAGTCACCTGACTGGATGTGAGCGTCACGCTGCTTGTTCTTGGTGTTGATCGAGTCGGCTTCGATAGTGGCGACAACGGTCGAGTCCAGGGGGTTCTCAGCGGTCACGATGGTGCCTGAGAAGTTCTCGAAGAAGCCCTTGACCTTGCTGATCATCATGTGTCGAACGGTGAAGCCGACCTCTGAGTGAACGGTGTCGAGGGTCCAGGTGCCTGCTGTGTAGCCGGGGATTTCGGGAGTCATTCTGTGTCCTAAAAGTTGATCTACTTGTACGCCATCGAGATGGCTTGGGAGACCCTGGCGAGGATGCTGGGAACTTCCCTCAACAACGAATATATATGCATTTGCATATGATTGTCTATGTGATCTGCGTTATCGCCTCCTGCCGGTAGCATGTCCGGTAGCAAATCACCCTGCCACTACACACTCTTGAGGGAGCCGGATGGCAATCAAGTTCTCGGATGAAACCAAGCGCAGCATCTGGATAATTGTCGCCGTTGGTGTCGCATTGGCGCTGGTCAGTGGGACCTGGGCGATGCTTCAGGAGATCTTCAAGGGGGACACGGACTCCGGTTCCGTCTCAAGTACCGAGTCGGGTTTGGTGATGCCCTCCGGTCCGGTTCCGGCTGAGGTCGAAACCTGGTTCGCCGAGGACCTGGGCAATCTCGGGCAGCCCTACCCCGAGGGGGTCAGTGTGGCAGCGGTCCCCGACCTTCTCCCGCACGTCAAGGGGTCGACCCTGAAGAGTTCCGACAACGACTCCATCACCATCGAGATGCCCAAGAACTACGTGGACGCTGAGGCCAAAGAGGGCGAGACCACCTTCGGGGTGTACCGCCGCGGCGACATCGCGGTGATTGAGGCCCTGCAGTGGCGCTGCGACTGGGCGAACGCCTACGCCACCGCCGTCGAGGGCGAGGATCCGGCAGCCGCCAAAGAAGCCCAGCGCTACCTGGAACTGTTCCCCGAGATAGAGGTCGTCAAGGGCCTGCCCGTGGCTCGAGAGAACGAGAGCGAGCTGGAAACCCTGCTGGTCGACGACCCGGCCCAGGCCCGCCAGTGGGTCACCGAAAAGTGCGGTTAGTAGACGCCCGCTGATACAGACAGTGATGCCCCGGGAGCCAGTTCATGAACTCCCGGGGCATCACTGTGTTTAGACCCTATTACCCCTAGCTGAGGCCGAGGGCGGCGCGAGCCACCGCACGGGCCTCTTTCGAATCCCTTGCCCCCCGCACAGCCGTCGCCGCCTCACGGCACTGCGCCATGGTGACGTGCGCCAGGGTGGCACCGACTGAAGAGATTGCCGAGGTCGCCATCGATAGCGAGGTGATCCCCATTCCCACCAGCACACAGGCCAGGGTCGGATCTGCCGCCGCCTCACCGCAAACTCCGGCGGGCTTCCCCTGCGACTGACCGGCCGCAGCAGTCATGGCGATCAACTCGAGGACCGCGGGCTGCCACGGGTCGGTGTATTCCGCCAGGTGCGGGGACATGCGGTCCGCAGCCATCGTGTACTGGGTCAGGTCGTTGGTTCCGATGGACACGAAGTCCACCAGTCCCATGAACTTGTTGATGAGGATGACTGCCGCCGGCACCTCAATCATGATGCCCGGCTTCAACCCGCGCTCCCGGCACAGGCCCGCAAACCACTCCGCCTCAGGCAGGGTGGAAATCATCGGGGCCATCACCCACACCTCGGTTCCCGGGGACTCTGCCGAGGCCTGTGCAATCGCGTCCAACTGGTGCAGCATCAGGTCGGGGTCCTGCCCCGTCACCCGGATTCCGCGGACCCCGAGTGCCGGGTTGAACTCTTCCTGCAGCGTTGCGAACGGAACCGGCTTATCCGAGCCCGCATCGAGGGTGCGAACCACGACCTTGCCGTGGGGGAACGCCTCGAAGACCGCGAGGTAATCCGCCGCCTGCTCGTCAATACTGGGTTCCTTAGACGAACTGAGGAACAGAAGCTCGGTGCGGAACAGCCCGATTCCCTCCGCCTCGCTTTCCGAGGCCGAGCGGGCCGTCGCCCCGTCCTGAACGTTAGAGAGCAGCTGGACCGGAACCCCGTCCTTGGTTTTGGCCGGGCCCTTCCAGGCGCGAATGCGCTGGATGCGTGCGCAGTCCTCTTGGACCAGCGCACGGGCCTCGTCGGGGTCAACCCCCAGCGTCACCGTTCCCGCAGAACCATCGACGAGGACGTCTGCCCCATCCGGCACCTCACTGAGGTCACGTGCCGCCACGATGCAGGGGATACCCAGCTGGCGCGCGATGATTGAGGTGTGTGAGGTCGGACCGCCGCCCTCGGTCACAATGGCGACGTAGTCCTTGGGGTCCATGCCCGCGGTATCGGCGGGGGAGAGGTCGTCACCCATCACCACCACGGGGTAGGGCAGGTGCGGAACCCCGGGCTCTGACACCCCCTGCAGGCGGGCGATGATGCGGTCACGAACGTCGCGAAGGTCGGTGGTGCGCTCTGCCATCAGGGCGCCGGCCTTCTCAAACATCTCCACAAACTTGCTGGTCGCCGCGATGGTGGCCTGGATGGGCGGGGTGCCCGCCATGATGTCCTTCTTGACCATGCGCAGGTAGCCGCGGTCTTCGGCCAGTCCCGCGGTCATCTCAAGGACTTCCTTGGAACTGCCCTCAGCGCTGACTGCCCGGGCCCGCAGTCCCTCAGCCACCTTCTTCGAAGCGGCCTCAAAGTCCGCTACCGCTTCCTCACGCTTGTCTTCCGGAAGTTCCGGGGCCGTGGCCGGAGGTAGCGGGGGTCGCCTGGTCCAGGCCGCTGGAGCAAAGGCAATGCCATCGACGACGGGGGTGCCGTGGATGACGGTCTCATGTTCTTTAGTCTGTCTGTCAGTCACGGGTGCTCCCTGGTTTGGTTCGGCAAGCCGCTTGGGCTGCAGTGAGTGAGGCTCATGTGCACGAACCCCGTTGTTCTTACTTTCATAACCTTGTTCCA
>CAMFDH010000160.1 GCA_945949035.1 uncultured Actinomyces sp. | reverse complement strand
GCTAGCGAACCAACCGAAACAGCGAACTGCCCGAGGACAATCACCATGACCAGGCCCATTGCCAGGATCAGAACGTAGGCATTGCCAGAAATCAGGTTCTGCATGTTCGAGGGCGTGAGCATTCGTCCCCCCGACATGATCTGGAAGACAATGACCAACGCAATCAATGCGAGGATCATGGTGTACTGCTGGAGATTTCCCCCGAACACTTCCTTGATCTTGTTCATCTTGATAGTCCCGTCGTCCTAATCTCTTGTTTGGGTCTCTGAGGAGCTCGCGGGGGCGAGTTCTTCATTCGAGTGGTTAACTGTCGAGGAAGATAGCGTCATCAGGTGCATGAGCTCTTCTTGGTTTGTGTCTTTGGCATTGACCTCGCCGGTGATTTTTCCTTCGCAAATCGTGTAGATCCGGTCGCAGATGCCCAGCAGTTCTGGAAGCTCAGAGGAGATGACAATGACGGCACGCCCCTCATCTGCGAGTTGGAAAATCAGCCTGTAAATCTCAAACTTTGCTCCGACGTCTATGCCACGCGTCGGCTCATCAAGGAGCAGGACTTCAGGATCGGGGTAGAGCCACTTTCCCAGGACCACCTTCTGTTGGTTTCCGCCCGACAGAGTCGATACTCCGTCACGTACCGAGGACGTCTTGATTTGGAGTTCGCGCCGGTACTTCTCTGCCACGGATGTCTCTTCAGAAAGATCGAGAAGTCCCCCCTTGATAATCGCCTTCAGGTTGGCGCTTACAACTGTCCTCTGGATTGAGTCCAAGAGGTTCAAGCCCAATGTCTTACGATCTTCGGGAACATAGGCCAGACCGGCATTGATAGCTGACTGCACGTTGGTGAGATTCTTCTTTGCACCATTAATGAAAATGTCCCCGCCGAGAAACTGGCCGTAGCTGCGGCCAAACAGCGACCGGGCCAGCTCGGTGCGACCCGCACCCATCAGGCCTGCGAAACCGACTACCTCGCCCTTACGGACAACAAAGGAAGCGTCGTCAACCGCCAGCCTGTCCGGGATTGTCGCGTGCTCGACGGTCCAGTTTTTCACCTCGAACAGCGTCTTACCCGGCTGCGAAACATGCTCCGGGTACCTGTTATCGAGTGAGCGGCCCACCATGGAACGAATAATCCTGTCTTCATCCACTTTCCCGGCAACGACATCGTATGTTTCAACCGTTCGGCCATCACGAAGAACGGTCACAGCATCAGAGATCGCTGCGATCTCATTGAGCTTGTGAGAGATCATGATGCAGGTGATGTTCTTGGCCTTGAGGCTTCGCATCAGGTCAAGAAGGTTGGAAGAGTCCTCTTCATTTAGTGCCGAAGTGGGCTCATCAAAAATCAGGAGCTTCACGTCTTTGGCCAGGGCCTTTGCAATCTCCACTAGTTGCTGCTGGCCAACACCAAGGTTCTTGATCGGCGTGTTTGGATCTACGTCCAACCCAACTCTTGCGAGTAGGTCCCGAGTCACTTGACGTTGCTCATCCCAATCGATGAGTCCATGGTTCACAATCTCAGACCCCAGAAACACATTCTCTGTGATTGAGAGTTCAGGAATCAGTGCCAACTCCTGGTGGATGATGACGATTCCAGCATGCTCTGAAGCTTTGATGTTTGAGAACTGAACCAGTCCCCCGTCAAAAAAGATCTCTCCCTCATATGTCCCTGATGGCCACACCCCAGAGAGGACCTTCATGAGCGTTGACTTCCCAGCCCCGTTCTCTCCACAAATTGAATGAATGTCCCCGCGACGCACAGTCATAGTCACATCGTCGAGGGCGCGAACACCCGGGAACTCCTTGACAATGCCCCGCATTTCTAGGATTGGCGGCGGCTTCTTTGCCATAAATCCTCCAACGCAACTTTGAGTGGATGGGACCCTACGTCCCTTTTCGAAACGGTACACCTCACAACCTTGTCTTCACTTCTAAATGTCAAGACAGTTTCACTCCGTTATAGTTTTGTGACCTTTTCGCATACCTAGCATTGAAATGTAGGGACCTACTACCTTGTTCAGCCATCGACTCTCCCCCGCACTGCCTTCACTTCTTAAAGTGAGACTTTTGCGTCGGAAAGCTACTTACACGACCTAACCACAGCCCCAAAATGGTAGAATGGCCCCGTGACTACAGGACCGGGCTCTCAGTCTTCACTTCGTGAAGCGAATGCAACACGCGTCCTTGAAGCTGTGCGCAAGTACGGACAACTCACGCAGGTCGAGCTTGCTGCCGCCACTGGGCTCTCCCAAGCCTCTGTGTCCAACATTGTGAAGCGTTTGGTCAAGGCTGAGATCCTTCAGGCTCAGAACACCATTCGCTCAGGACGCCGTGCCCAGAGTGTCTCCCTCGCTATCCACAGTGGGCTGATAGCTGGAATCCAGATTGGTAGGCGCGGTCTGTCGGTCGCACTAGCGGACTCCGCCCTCGAGGTGAAAGAGCGAATTTCACTGCGACTCCCCGTTGATCACCGACCGGATACGACCCTGGATCGTGCGGCTATTCTCGTGGCGGAGCTCCTTGATCGAATCGGCGCCAAACCCGACGATCTACTCTCCGTCGGGGTGGCTATCTCTGCCCCCATAGACCCCCAGACGGGGACAATAGCCGTCGCTGGCATACTTCCAGGATGGGACGGGGTTTGTGTTGCAGAAGTCCTCACCCGGCGGCTCAACCGACCCGTCATAGTTGACAACGATGCAAATGCATCCCTCCTAGCAGAGAGTCAACTTGGTGGGCTACGCGGAGTTCCAAACGCAATGTACCTACGTGCTTCCTACTCCACCGGTGCGGCGATCAAGATAGGCGGCGAACTCTACCGAGGCGCGCGGGGAACGGCGGGCGAGATCGGCCACGTGCAAATTGAACCCACCGGTCTAATCTGCACCTGCGGAGGTCGTGGATGCCTTAACACAGTGGTTGGGGCCGAAGCGCTGGTTGACCTGTTGCGGCTGAGTCGCGGTGACCTCTCCCTATCCGACATGATCGCTCTCGCCCTCAACAATGACCCGGGATGTCGCCCGGTCATAACGGATGCGGCCACCCAGGTGGGAGGAGTCCTAGCTGACTTCGCCATCATGTTCGAGCCTTCGAAGATTGTGGTTGGAGGCGAGCTTGCCACCACCGGTGACATGTTCCTCGACCCGATTCGTGCCGTCCTCGCATCGCGCCCACTACTGGGGGACTCAGTCGAGGTCGAACGCGCAACACTTGGGAGCAGTGAGGACCTGATGGGGGCACTGATACTTGCTCACCGAGAGGCCCACGATGTCGTGACCGCTGAAAAGACTTCGGTTCCCCATTCCAAGACAGCTAGCGAGGTAGCATGACAGAGCGAGAAGTCGTCCTCAGCGTCGAGAATCTCTCGAAAAACTTCGGTGCGGTAAAGGCCATCTCTGACATCACATTTGATGTGCATGCCAACGAAGTTGTTGCCCTGGTAGGCGACAATGCTGCAGGAAAGTCAACGATTGCGCGTATCGTTTCCGGCGCTTATCCCCCCAGTTCAGGGACCATTCGGCTCAGTGGTGAACCGGTGCAGATCTCCTCCGCTAGAGAGGCCTTTGACCTGGGCATAGCCACGGTGTTTCAGGAACTTGCTCTGTGCGACAACCTTGACGTCACCTCCAACATCTTCCTGGGCCATGAGCTGAGCGATTCCTCCGGTCTACTGTCTGAGAAAACAATGGAGAGCTTGGCCCGACAGTACTTGGATCAGCTTGGTGGGCGTATCCCCGATGTTCGTACCCCACTCCACAACCTGTCCGGTGGGCAGCGCCAGTGCGTCGCAATTGCGCGGACCCTGGTCTCGAACCCACGTCTGCTAGTCCTCGATGAACCCACGGCATCGCTCTCAGTTGCCCAATCAGCTGAAGTTCTGAACCACATTGAAGGATTGCGCGCCATGGGCAAGGGAGTAATTTTCATCAGTCACAATCTGCCTGATGTGAGAGCCGTTGCCGACCGCATCCTGGTGTTGCGGCACGGTCGGATCAACGGGCGCTTCAATGCAAGCGACGCCTCTTACGAGCAGATTATCGCGTCGATAACAGGTCTTAGTTCCAGCTAACTCCGACCTCCACGACGACCCACCCACAAATGACATAGGAGTTAGCAGTGGAACACAAGGAACTAGACGCCGAGTT
>CAMFDH010000159.1 GCA_945949035.1 uncultured Actinomyces sp. | reverse complement strand
GGGAAAGAGTTGTGCGCGTTGTTCTGGTAGATATCAGCCAGGTTGGGACGCGGAATGAAATGTTTCAGGACTTCGGCGAGGACGGCCGACAGTCCCAGAGTGGCGATTCCAGCGGCTGCCACGCGCCACGACCTGCGCAGCAAACCGGCGATCACATAGGCGAGCATGATGACAACCAGTGAGGTTACCGAAATGACCTTGAGGGTATCGAGGGCATCGGTCACTTCTGGACCCGTGAGCTGTTCCGCACCCAGAAGTGCGGAGTTCTCCATGTACTGCCCGATCCTCGTCCTCACCAATCCGATGTAGGTGACGGCAAAGAGGACCACGGTGATCACGGACATTCCCACCCAGCGTGAGCCGATCTGGCTGCGCATTAGGGTCCGGTCCAGGTAGTTGTGGGTTGGTGGGGTCCAGAATGTTTCTGTCGAGCGGTACTGAGGCATAGCTTCACTCATAGCTCTTCCTTCCCTCCAAACCGGCGCACCCCTCCCGGACTTCCGCGGGTAAATGTGGTTACTCTTAAGTATGGACTCATCCTGGGCAGATCAAAGACGTCAAAACGCACTCGCGCAAGCGCAGAGACTTCGCGAACGTGAGGCCGCAGAGAGTGCGCAGGCCAGTGAGTACCTGCAGAAGTTTATAGTGGCAGCCCGGCGCAGCGGGGTGATGCCCGAACAGCTCTACGTTTCCGATGGAAATGGGAAGAGGGCGAAGACGCCGCTGCAGGGCTGGTACCTCAAGGCTGACAGATCGGTGGCGGTTGCTGAGGACGGACAGTTCTACATCCTCACCGCGCCCCTGTCGCTGGCTCAGCGGCTACGCGGGGTGAACCCGGAGGCTTCGGCACCAACCCTGATTCTAGGAAAAGGGGGACGCGACGGAGAGCAGATCGATTTGACCGAAGCGCTCTCCATGCGCGTCCCCACCTGGGCAGAGGGCTAGAGCCTAGCTCTGCGCCTGCGGTGCCGGGCAGACCTCGAGGAAGGTCTCGGTCTGCTCGCTCATCGCGATGTAAGAGGAGACAAGGCCGTCCTGGTCCTCGTTTGCTGCAGCCTCGAGTCCTTCGATCTGCAGGGCTGAGATGGGCTCCCAGACATCCTTGACCGTCTGATTGCTCAGTTCACGGTCGAGCTTGGTCAGGTGATTCTTCGCAGCAATCACCATTTCGTGCAGTTCCTCTGAGGAGTCGCCGCTGAACTTGTTCAGCTCAACGCTCAGCTCTTCCATTGAGGTCAGGATCAGCGCGCAGGCCTCTTCCTGAGTCTGTGGGCCGGCCGAACCAGACTGGTCCGAGGTGCCCCCGGTAGAGCACGCCGCCAGGGACAGCATCGCGACGGCTGCGGCGGAGGCAGCAAGAAGTTTCTTCATAGTTTTTACCCTTCTGGTTGCTCCCAGCCGGACACAGGCGCACCCGACTGTCAGGATCAACAGGTTCCATTGTTACGGCCCCACCCCCAAACAGCGCGTTTCTGCCTGCCAAATGTGGCAATTGCGACTATGGGCGGAAAGTGGGGTCCGGGCTCTTGCGAACCCTCAGGCTAGTTGCGGTCACCCACCCAGGCATCCTTCAGCTTGAGGCGCCCACCCATCTTGAGAACGGAAGAGCGGTAGATACGGGCCGCGATCAGGACGATGAGGACGTCACTGATAGCTAGGACCAGCAGGGAGAGCAGTGGCTCCCAGAACGCCACCCCGCCCGTGAACATCCGCACCGGCATCGCCACGATCGAAGTGAAGGGAACGTAGGAGGCGATCGCCATCACCGTGGGATTCTGTCCGAAGATGATAACGATGAAGTAGGGCGCCATCGCCAGCATGATGACGGGGGAGAGCACCGAACCCGTGTCCTCAATACGCGAGACCAGGGAGGCCGCCGCGGCGAAGATGGAGGCGAAGAGGACGAAGCCGAACACGAAGAAGACGATGAACCACAGCATGGGAGCAGAGAGCATGGAGAGCAGGCCGCTCTGCCCCGTCACCACCAGGCCGAGCACGGCTGCGAGGACCACCGCGGCCGTCTGACCGACTGCCAGAATCGAGTTGCCGAGGATCTTGCCGGCCAGAAGCACCCGCGAAGAAACCGCGGAAATGAGCAGCTCAACCGTCCTCGTCTGCTTCTCCACCACGGTGTTCTGCGCAATGGTGGAACCGAAGGTCATCACCGACATCATGAAGATGACGCCGAAGACTAAGGAGACGATGTAGTCGAGGCCAAACTCGTACTCATCGCTCTGTTCACCAAGCAGCTCCACCTCGGGAGAAAGTGTGGTCGACATGGAAACCACGGTGGGAACCGAGTCGAGGGCGACCAGGCGATAGTCGAGGACGGAGTCGGGGGAGCTCGATGGCAGGATCGCAGCCTCGACCTCCTCGTTCAGAACCATGTTGATGGCGTCCTCTTCACTGCCCACCGTAACCGTGGTGATCAGTGGGTTTCCCGCCACCACGCCCTCGGTTTCGGAGACCACAGCCACGGTGGTTTCCATACTGGAGGCGGCCGCCCTATTCGCCATGATTCCGCCGAAGGTGGTGAGTGCAAAGGCTGCAATCAGGAGGATGGCGGTGGAGATAATGAATGACTTGGTGCGAACCTGGGCTGTCACCTCGCGTTTGGCGACCAGCCAGGTGGTCACGGCAGCAGACGATGAGTGTTTCATGCGACTTCCTCCGCATCCTGGTTGGTACCCGCAACAACATCGCGGAAGATTTCGGTCAGCGGGGTGTTGACGGGGCCGACGCTGGTGAGGGGCCCGCGGGCCACCACATCGCCAATGATGTGCTGCAGCAGGGTCTGCTGTTCGTCGCTCGTGCCACTCAGCGTCAGGGTGGCGCTCTGGGAAGCGGGTCGTTCCCAGCTTCCCTCAACAGCCACGACATCGGCCTGGGTGACACCCGGGACTTCTGTGAGCCAGGAGAGGTCCTGCGGGGCGCTGAGGGCGTACATGTTCTTGCTGTACTCGTGACGCAACCCCTCGATGCTGCCGGCCGCAAGAATCTTGCCGCCGGAGATGATGACGAGGTCGTCGCACAGTCGTTCCACCACGTCGAGCTGGTGGCTGGAGAGCATCAGCGGAATGCCCCGTTCGGCGTGCTGGGTGAGGACGGAAAGGATGACATCCACCGCCATCGGGTCGAGGCCGCTAAACGGCTCATCGAGGATGAGTGCGGTGGGTTGGTGCACAAGCGAAACCGCCACCTGGGCTCGCTGCTGGTTTCCGAGCGAGAGGTTCTCGATGGGGTCCTTGGCGCGCTCGGTCAGGTCAAGCGTCTCCAGCAGCTGGTCGCTGGTGGCAGTCGCCTCGACCTTGGAGAGGCCGTGCAGCATGGCAAAGTACACCATCTGCTCCCGCAGCGGCATCTTGGGGTAGAGGCCGCGCTCTTCGGGCATGTATCCAAAGGATCGGCGTGTGGCCTGGTCTAGTTCAATTCCGTCGAGGGTGACGGTGCCAGCCGAAGGGGCGAGGACGCCGAGGATCATCCTCATGACGGTGGTCTTGCCAGCTCCGTTGGCGCCGACGAATCCCGTCAGTCGCCCCCGTTCCACCGAGAAACTTGCGTTATCTACTGCCAGGCGGTCACCAAAGCGACGGCTCAGGCCATGGGTCTGTAATGCCATGGGGACCACACTATTAGAAACACGAAGAAAAAAGGCAAATGGTAAGGAATCTGAACAGTTTGGGGATTAGGCTTCTTTCAGCGGGAGGATCCTTCCTTGCCAGCGAGCTCGCAGCCAGCGATCGTGCGAGGCCACGATGACCGTGCCGGGGTAGCCGGGGATCTGTTCCTCGAGGGCGGTTGCCAGGGCGAGTGAGAGGTGGTTGGTCGGTTCATCGAGGAGGAGCAGCTGCGGCGGGTCAGCCAGCAGGGCGGCCAGTTCGACGCGACGCTGCTGGCCGACACTGAGGGAGCCGAGGGGACGGTTCAGGTCCCGTGGCTCCAGGAGGCCGAAGCTAGCCAGGGGAACCGCCTCGGATCGCTCCTCTCCGACTGCGTCCCGGTAGGCCTGGGTGGCGGTGCGGGTCAGTCCTCTTTGATGTGGGTCCGGGAGGAAGACCTCCTGGCGCAACATGCCGATGCTTCCTCTTGCATCCGGGGCCGTGACCTCTCCGCTTGAGGGCGGGAGAAGTCCGGCAAGGACAGCC
>CAMFDH010000158.1 GCA_945949035.1 uncultured Actinomyces sp. | reverse complement strand
GACTGGGGGATCTCTGGCTTCTTATCCACCAGGGTCTTGTCGAACCAGGAGAAATCTACAACCGGAACGCCCTCAAGCGCCTTGGACATGTAGGCAACCCAGATGTCGGTCGGCCAGTCACTACCGTGGACTGACCAGACATCGCCGATCGGTGGAAGCGGGAGCACTGCCCCGCCCTCGCCCACATTGAACATGGAGACAACGGTCGTGTACTGCGGGACAAATCCGGCAAAGAGGGCAGACTTCGTCTCTTCTGAAGTTCCCGTCTTACCGCCCGCGATGCGTCCGAGGGCCGCGACCTTTTCTGCGCTTCCGCCGTCCTCGACAGGCGCCATGATCGCCGGCATAGCCTTCGACATGGTCTCTGTGGAGAAGACCCGCTCACGAGGGGTAGCTGCCTTGTAGACCTCGTTACCCCGCGAGTCTGCTACCGAGCGGACAATGTGCGGGTCGATCTTTTCTCCGCCATTGGCCAGGGTCGCAAATGCGCGACTCATCTGCAGGTTGGTCGGTGATGCGGAGCCAAGGACATTGAGAAGTGTCGGCTCAAGTCCCGGGGTGTCCTCGGGAAGACCCGCCTTCACAACGGTGTCCATGAACTGGGTTGGCGTGATGAGTTCATTCATGGCGACGTAGACGGTGTTGGACGACACCGCGGTTGCCTCGATGACATTGATCTTGCCGTAGGAATAGTTGTCGACGTTCTGCACCGTCAGACCCATGAAGTCCTGGGGTGAGTTGCCATCAAACTCCCGGTACAGGGAGTTACCCTGCTCCACATAGGGGATGAGGGCGAAGGGCTTGAACGTTGATCCTGCCATCGCCGTCTCCTGTGTCACGGAGTTGATCTGGCGCTCGGCGTAGTCGCCTCCCGCGTACTCGGCAACGATCTCTCCCGTTGCATTGTCGATGGATGAGAGTGCCACGTGGACGGATTCCGGGGTGTCTTCCGGCAGAATCGCCACGGCGTCAACCGCCGCCTGCTGCTGGGCCTGGTTGAGGGTGGAGATGACACTGAGGCCACCCTCGTAGATCTCTTCTTCCGTGAAGGATCCCGTGTTCAGCAGTTCCTGCTTCACCTGCTGCAGGAGGTAGCCGGACCAACCGGTGAGCTGATTTGAAGCCTGCAGCGTCTCGGGGGGAATGGTCTCGGGGAAGGTCTGCGCCGCCGCCTCTGCCTCGGTTATGTAGCCCTCTTGAACCATGAGGTCGAGGACGCGTGCCCAGCGCTCCTGCGCCATATCCGGATCAAACGCCGGGTCCCAGGCATTGGGTGACGGGATGATGCCCGAGAGCATGGCAGATTCCGACAGCGTCATCTCCACTGCTGGCTTGCCGAAGTACGCCTCTGAAGCAGCTTCGATACCGTACGCATTACGCCCGAAGTAGATGGTGTTCATGTAGTTCTCAAGGATTTCCTCCTTGGTCTGACTGCGGTTGATCTTCAACGCAATCAGGGCCTCTTCCATCTTGTCGAGGTAGGTCTTCGTCGGGTTCCCGATGTAGTAGTTTTCAACGTACTGCTGCGACAGCGTTGAAGCGCCCTGGCGGGCACCGCCCCTAATGTTGTTGATTGCGGCGCGAGCGATTCCCTTAATGTCCACACCCGAGTTGGTGTAGAAGGTTCGGTCTTCCGAAGCTATTACCGCCTGGGTGACGTAGTCCGGCAGTTCCGCGACATCGATGATGGTCCGGTTGACCTCTGAGAATCGTCCCAGCTCTGTCTCTCCGTCGTTGTAGTAGACAACGGTGGTCTGGGCGAGGGCGAACTCCGTGGGCTGGGGAACCGAAACCCGGCTGTAGGCCCACATGAAGAAGGCGCCCCCCAGGATGATCATGAGGGCGATTGCCGCAACCAGTCCGAGAGCCAGCCTCTTGGGCCACTTGCGCTTCTTCTTAGCCACTGCTGCACCACTTTCTTCTCCCCCGTCTTCAGGCGGGGGGGAAATGATCTCGGAGACGTTCAAATCCTCAGCAAGAGGAGCCGGGGCAGCAGGTCGGCCTGCCGGGGGCTGACTCGACGGCGCCTTATCTCCCTCAGGCGTCGCTAGGCCCTGGAAGCGGCTGGCCAGCGTAGATCGCGACGGCGCCTTCTCTTCCCCGGGTGTCGAGACCTCGGGAAGTGTGTTCTGCGTGCCCTTGCGATGGCGCGCCGAACGGCTTCCCACGGGGGGTGGGGGAACCGATGACGCAGGCTGCACGGACTCAGTCCCGCCCTCGTCGTTCCGGCTCCCGAACTGGTTGTTGTCGGCCACTTACTCTCCGCTCCAGGTTTCCCAGACTCGTATTTAGTCCAGACTATTCCAAGAGCAGGGCCGATTCAGAGAGTAGGCCGCCACATTGTGACTAATCCGCTCCCTTAGTTTCGGGCGTCCCACCACTTCAGAAGGCGTTCTTTGGCCTCTTCCTGGTCAATGGATCCCTCTTCCATGCGGATCGCCATCAGGAACTTGTAGGCCTCCCCAACCTCACGGGAAGGACCTATGTTGAGCAGTTCCATAATCTGCTCCCCATCAAGGTCGGGACGAATAGAGTCCAACTGCTCCTTCTCACGGAGCTCTGCAATACGGCGCTCAAGGTCGTCGTAGGCGGCAGAGATAAAGGCTGCCTTGCGGCGGTTTCCGGTTGTCACATCGGCTCGGGTCAGACGGTGGAGACGCTCCAGCTGGTCCCCCGCATCCGTGACATAGCGACGAACCGCAGCGTCGGTCCACTGCTGCTCACCGTATCCGTGGAAGCGCAGGTGCCCGGACACCAGGTCTGAGACGGCGTTCGTCGTTGCCTTATCGAAACGAAGAGCCTTCATTCGGCGCCGCGTGATCTTGGCACCAACGACATCATGCTGGTGGAAGGTGACCTTCTTACCCTCAAACCGCCTGGTGGCAGGTTTTCCAATGTCATGCATGAGGGCGGCGAAGCGGAGGACGAAGTCCGGACCCGGTACGGGGCCTTCCGGATCTGTCTCAAGGGCAATCGCCTGGTCGAGGACGGTCAGGGTGTGCTCATAGACGTCCTTGTGACGCCCGTGCTCATCCACGGTGTCCTGCAGCTCCGCTAACTCAGGCAGGACATACTGGACGGCTCCGGTGTAAACCAGCAGCTCCAGTCCTCTGCGCGGGTAGGGGCTGATCATCAGCCTCTCCAACTCTGAGCGGATGCGTTCGGCAGAGACAATCTCAAGACGCTTGGCCTCATTGCCCATGGCACGCATGACGTCCTCGTCCACATCAGCGCCCAGCTGCGCGGTAAACCGGGCTGCCCGCATGATGCGGAGTGGATCGTCACGGAACGACTGGGTGGCGGACACCGGGGTGCGCAGCACGCCCTCAGCAAGATCTTCCAGGCCGCCGAAGGGATCTACCAGCGCAAGCTCCGGTAGGCGCATCGCCATGGCATTTACCGTGAAGTCACGGCGTGACAGGTCACCCTCGAGTGTCTTGCCATAGACAACAACCGGCTTACGCGAGTTCTCCTCGTACTCTTCAGTCCGGTAGGTGGTCACCTCAACTTCGAGGTCACCTTTGCGTCCGGCAATCGTTCCGAACTCTCGGCCCACCGTCCACACCGTGTCAGCCCACTCACGCATGATGACCTCGGTCTCATCCGGGGTGGCCGAGGTGGTGAGGTCGATGTCCTTGGCCTCCACGCCAAGAAAAGCGTCACGGACGGGGCCGCCAACCAGGGAAATCTCGTGTCCCCGCTGGGTAAACATCTCGGAGAGACGCAGGATCTGAGCAGGGAGACTGGCAAGAGCCGTGCGGCCAGCACTGAGTAGAGCGGGGACATCTCCCCCGCCGACCAGCGACTTCTGTTGCTGCTCAAGTTGTCCCATCAGATCCATCCCGCTCGTATTAGAAGGTGTCAGTACGCACTCTAGGGGAGGACGCACACCCCAAAGATAAGGCTCTCTTGCCTAGCCGACCTAAGCTGGGGTCATGCACTTCCACAAAAGCGTACGTGGGGGATCCTATCCGGTCCCCCGACGCCCCTCCCCGCCCAGGGAGATTAGTGTGCGTAAGTCCGCCCTGCGACTTCCGGCTGTGCATGAAACCAGCGCGGGTGGTCTGTGCGTCAAAGTGGAGGCCGGGGTTGCCTACGTGGCTGTCATCCTGCGCCGCAACCGGGCAAACAACCTTGAACTCTGCCTGCCGAAAGG